>JACQSY010000116.1 GCA_016211085.1 Acidobacteriota bacterium
AGTAACACCACCGCGAAGCGGTTTAGTTCAACTGTCGTTTGAGCCTTTGGACAACCCTTTTGTCCCAAAAGTGATGTTACCTATGTATCCGGAATAAGATGTAACCCATGTGTCCGGAATGGACCCTGAAAAGAGTGGCGCGCCCGGAGGGAGTCGAACCCCCGACCTACGGATTCGAAGTCCGGCGCTCTATCCAGCTGAGCTACGGGCGCACCTTTGAATTCCCCACCTTATCATCTTCACCCGGAGACAGGCTACTCGTTTGCGCGTTTGCTGGGATTATAAAGCTTCATGGTCCCAAGTCCCATGCCGCCTTTGGGTTGGGTCGGTGCCCTTTTCCTTTAAAGGTTTGTTAGAGAATGGGGTGGGCGATGGGATTCGAACCCACGGCCACAGGGGCCACAACCCTGTGCTCTGCCAGCTGAGCTACGCCCACCAGGAGGGAGCTATTCTATTACTAGTCGGGTGATGAATGCCACCACGGGGTTCCGGATCCGCTGTTGTACGATCTCTCAGAAGAAACTCATGACCTGACAGCGAAAAGGCGATGCCGTTTTGCTGAAGACGGAACTTCACTGAAGTCTCAGGAATCTCGCCGGTAACCTCAACTCGATCTCCAGCCTTGCGTACGACTTGTTCGGGAGAAAGGATGCGCGCCAGGCCGGTTCGGGGTTCCACCAGGACAGGGCGAGACAAAGTGGGTGTGAGTATTAAAAAGGCCGGCGGATTCTGGGATTGGTAAACTGCTTCACTCGCTTGTCTTTGGCCGTCCACCACCAACACATAATCGTAGGTCCTCGAAAAACCGGTCTCGACCTGAGACGCCGCAATCTCCTGAGCGGCTTGGACGAAGCGGAGGTCGGGGTTGACCCATGCAAAACCTGCAATCACGGCTGCCGACAAAGATGCTACAAAGGTGCGCCATGCCAGCAAATTTCCATGCGGCCGTGGCCGGGCATAAAATGCAAGCAGAAGAGGGGGCACCAGTATAAGGAGGTCCTGCCAGAAAGCTTCCCCCGGAGTGCGCTTCCATAGCTCTCCAAAGCAGCCGCAATCTGCGGTGGGATCGCGCAGCCCTAACTGCACCAGATAAAAATTTCGAGCGGTCAAGAATACAAAGAAGGCGACCAGCGCTGAAGCAGGGATGAGCACCGCCGGCCGCCGCAGGCCCAGCACGAGCAGTAATCCCAACGCCGTCTCCAGTGCGAGTGCGATCAACACTCCTACAGAGGCTGGGAAGAGAAAGTCGAGCCCTTCTCGCTGGATTTGTTCGGCGAAAGCCCCGGGCGAAACAGCTTTGGCAATGGCGGCTGTCAAGAGGATTGCGCCGAGGAAGACACCGCCGGACGTTCCTGCAATCCGCTTCCAGCGCTCAGGCCGCTCTGTTTTGAGTGTCACAGCCAGAATTGTACGGACAAAACCCGGCCACAGGCTACTGCTGCGCCGGTCCTAAGGTTTCGAGCTCAAGGCTGAGGTCTGCGGCGGCGGCTGAATGGGTGAGCGCTCCCACGGAAATGATATCGACACCGGACTCAGCATAGCACCGCACGTTTTCGAGAGTGATGCCGCCTGAGGCTTCAATGAAGCAATGCATTCCGCAGGCATGTGAACGTATCAAACGGACCGCCTCAGCGGTTTGCTCGGGGGTCATGTTATCCAGCAGCACAGCTTCCACGCCGAAATCAAGCGCCACGCGCAGCTGAGAAAGGTTATCCACTTCAACTTGAATGGGAAGGGGTCCTGCGGCGCGAACCCTCTTTAAAGCGCTCTCAATTCCCCCTGCAATGGCGATGTGGTTGTCTTTGATCAGGATGCCGTCGTCCAGACGGAGCCGGTGGTTGGCGCCGCCTCCCATTCTTACCGCATATTTTTCGAGCTGCCTCAAGCCGGGAGTGGTCTTACGCGTGTCTACTATCTGTGCTGCGGTTCCCGAGACCGCCTCTACATAGCGGCGGGTCAAGGTGGCAATACCGCACAGGCGCTGCAGAAGGTTCAAGGCCAGTCGTTCTCCGGTGAGGATCGGCGCAGCCCGGCCGGTCATGGAAAGCAGGCTCTGGCCCCTTGAGAGCTGATGGCCATCAGCGGCTTGCAAAACACAGTGCAAAGAAGGATCGAGCTCGAGAAAGACCCGGCGAGCCACTTCAGCTCCTGCCAGTACGCACGCTTCGCGAGCAACGATGTGTCCCTTGGCCATGGCCGAAGACGGCAGGGAACAAGCTGTGGTCAGGTCTTCCCTCCCGATGTCCTCCTGGAGAAACCTCTGTATTTCAGCTTTAATGAAGCCGGGATCGAGTTCCTGACCGGTTGAGTGAAGCAGGCAGGGATGGGGGTTGGATGCGCTCAAGAATTCCTCCGGTTCCGCAGCAGAATCACGCGCTCATTGCCAGCATACGCTGCAGCGGGGCCATGGCGGCATTGCGCAGATCTTCGGGGAGCGTGATCTCAGGGGTGCGGTCACGCATGCAGAGATATACTTTTTCAAGGGTATTCAAGCGCATGTAGGGGCATTCATTACATGAACAGCCGTCGTCGCCGGGCAATGGGATGAAGCACTTTTCCGGGCAGGCTTTTTGCATCTGGTGGATGATGCCCGGCTCGGTGGCAATAATAAACTTGGACGCGGAGTTCTTCTTGGCAAATTCCAGCAGGGATGAGGTGGAACCAACGTGGTGAGCGCGCCGCAAGATCCGGTCCTCGCATTCGGGGTGCGCCAGCAGCAACGCGTCGGGGTGCTTAACTTGAAGCCGTATCAGCTCGCGTTCTGAAAAGGTGATGTGCACGACGCAGGAACCAGGCCACAAAACCAGATCGCGTCCCGTTTTCTTGATCAGGTATTTCCCCAGATGCTGGTCGGGTGCAAAAAGAATCGGACGGTCTTTAGGGATTTGGCGGATCAGCTTCTCCGCGTTGCTGGAGGTGCAAATGAGGTCGCTCAAAGCTTTTACCTCAGCGCTGCAATTGATGTACGTCAGAACCAAGTGGCCTGGATGCTTCTCAATAAACTTCTTGAACTGAAGAGGCGGGCACGAATCGGCCAGAGAGCATCCGGCGTTAAGGTCCGGCAAAAGAACCTGTTTTTCAGGATTCAAAATCTTGGCCACTTCGGCCATGAAGTGAACTCCGCAGAAAACGATGACCTCGGCATCCGTTTTCGCGGCCTGCTGGGCCAGTGCCAGGCTGTCCCCGATAACGTCGGAGATATCCTGAATATCTGGTTCCTGGTAATAGTGACCGAGAATGACTGCATTTAACTTCTTCTTGAACTTCTCGATCTCGTCAAAAAGATCCAGGGTGGGATCTATGGAGTCACGTTCTCGGCTAAAGACGCCCGCTGGAGCCGTTGCGACATTCTTTGAGACCACTGCTTTCCCTCACTAACGGAAGAATCGGCAAGCGCTCTCCTGCCGAAAACCTTTCCAAAACAAAAAAGTATAACACGGTTAGAGAAGGCGGCGGCGCGAGCCGCGAGGGTGGAAGGTGTGGAAGGTGCCAGAGGGGGTGTGACGAAAACGTTCTTTTTCAAGCCGCGCCGCAGCGGAATTGTGAACTTCTTACTTGGCGTCTTTGGCAACAAAGTCCAGCGCCACTGAATTGATGCAGTAGCGCAAGCCGGTGGGAGGCGGGCCGTCGTTGAAAACGTGACCGAGGTGCGACTGGCAGCGGCTACAAAGGACTTCGGTGCGGAACGTCCCCCAGGAAAAATCCTTTTCGGTGTTGACGCGCGCCTCGGCAATAGGACGCCAGAAGCTGGGCCATCCAGTGCCAGAGTCGTACTTGTGTTCCGAGCTGAACAATTCCTGACCGCAGGCGGCGCAGCGGTACGTGCCTGGAGTCTTGGTCTTCCAGTATTGTCCCGTGAAGGCGGGCTCTGTCCCTTTTTCTCGAAGGACGTGATACTGCTGGGGAGTGAGCAGCTGGCGCCACTCCTCCTCTGATTTGACGACTTTTTCTGTAGCCATCGTGGATTTCCCCCCTGTATGGCGCTGGCGCTGTGATTCGGCAGCCGCCGAGCTGTTGGAGCAACCCGGGATTGAGAAACAGAGGAAAGCGACCGACAGGAAAACCTTGGTGATCATGACTGCCCCGCTTTTTAGTTTAGCGGAGGCCGCGTGAAAATGCACGTTTCAGTTCTGGCGGGGATGGTAACGGGCGAACCTGGTCAGTTGACCCGTAGGCTCCTCATGAACTTTTCCAGGTTAGGGGGTCAAATAAGCCGGGCCCTGCCGAGGGACTTGGTGAGATCGCAAAGGGCTGCGTAAAAACCCCCACCCTTAATTTGCTACACCACGAAGAATCAAAGGTTTAGGGTCTGGAACGTCTGTTGCACTTCTGGATGTACAGGTCAAGAATAATGCTGAGTGCTACGTCGGAACATGTATTACGAGCGCTGATTTTGCTGGCGCAGTTGCCGGAAGAGCAAATGATTCTGGGCAGAGAGCTGGCGCACCTGGCAGAGGTTCCCAGCCACTACCTCTCCAAGATCCTCCTGACCCTTCGCAACGCGGGAATCATTGAGACGAGCCGGGGTTCTCGAGGCGGATACCGTTTGTGCAGGCGCCCGGAAGATATCCACTTAATTGAAGTGATCGAACTGTTTGACCCGCGCGCAAAACGGACCTGCTTATTGGGACACAAAAGATCTTGTGGCGACATCCAAGCATGCTCGGCACACGAAAGCTGGAGAGCTGTTCGTGACGCTTATTTTTCCTTCTTAACCAACACCACCTTGGCTGACATCGCGCATAAATCCGACGGGAGCAGGCGCAGTGTTCAGCCCCTCATGGGGAACGATTACGATGGGAGAACACTTTAATACAGGACATAGCTTTATCGTTCTTTCTCTAGCGTTGTTATTTCAGAGCCTGGTGTATGGGCAGGAGCCAGCCCAAATCTTCAAGGAGAAATGCGCCTCCTGCCACAGCATTGGCGCAGGCCGGTTGGTGGGTCCGGACCTGAAGGATGTGGCGTCGCGCCAGAAGCGTGAATGGCTGGTGGAATTCATTGTTGATCCGAAAAAGAAAATCTCCGGCGGTGATCCCTATGCCCAGAAGCTGGTAAGCGAGTCACGTGGTGTGATCATGCCAAGTCTTAACATCGAGAGTAAAACGGCCGAGAAACTTCTGGACTACATTGGCGAGCAATCCCGTTCGGGAAGCCCACAGGGGGGCGTGGGTTCGGCGGTGATGAAACCTTTCAGCGGTTCGGATGTAGAGCGGGGAAGACTGCTTTTTATTGGAGCCATTACTCTTGCTAATGGCGCATCGGCGTGTGTCTCCTGTCACGGCGCTGCCCAAGCTCCCTTACTGGGCGGCGGTCAGTTGGGACCCGACCTGACTCGTGTCTTTGAGCGGCTGGGAGGGAGACAAGGGCTTTCCGCCTGGCTGACCGCTCCCGCCACACCCACCATGAGTTCTGTTTTCAAAAACAGGGGTTTGACTGAAGAAGAGATCAATTCATTGGTGGCTTACCTTGAAGACCGCGCCAAGACCGGCCGAGAGGAAGATCCCTCCGTAGCCACCCTGAATTTTTTCTTGCTGGGTCTGGGCGGAACGGTGACGGCGCTGGTCTTATTTGAGACGGCCTGGCGAAAACGTTTTCGTGGAGTACGCCGAGCCCTGGTTTTATCAGCAAAGAAGAATGGTGAGGAATGAAACCGAAAAACGAAATCCCATGGATCAAGGATGAGACCAAGCCTCAGCTTAGAAGCTGGGAAGAGTTTTATCGCAATCGATGGCAGTTCGACAAAATCGTACGAAGCACGCATGGCGTCAACTGTACGGGAGGATGCACGTGGCAGATCCACGTGAAAGACGGAATCGTCACGTGGGAAATGCAGGGTCTGGATTACCCGCGACTCGAAGCGGGACTGCCTCCCTACGAACCTCGAGGTTGCCAGAGGGGAATCTCTTATTCCTGGTATCTTTACAGCCCTCTGCGGGTGAAGTACCCCTACGCTCGGGGCGCCTTGCTTGATCTGTGGCGAGGCGCGCGGGCGGAGCATGACGATCCGGTGGAAGCGTGGCGGTCGCTGGCTGAAAATCCGGAAGCCCGTCATCGCTGGCAGCGAGCGCGCGGCAAAGGTGGGTTCCGGCGCACCGACTGGGACACGGTTCTCGAACTGATCGCAGCCTCGTGTGTTTACTCAATCAAGAAATACGGCCCGGACCGCATCGCCGGCTTTTCTCCCATTCCCGCAATGTCGATGGTGAGCTATGCATCGGGTGCGCGCATGCTTCAACTGATGGGCGGCGTCTCCCTCTCTTTTTATGACTGGTACTGCGATCTACCTTCAGCATCGCCGGAAATCTGGGGAGAGCAAACCGACGTTCACGAGTCAGCCGACTGGTATAACGCCAAGCTGCTGGCGGTCATGGGTGCGAACTTGAACATGACCCGAACGCCCGACTGCCACTTTGCGGCTGAGGCGCGTCACAACGGCAGCAAGATGTGGGTTTTTGCACCCGACTTCAACCAGGTCGCCAAGTATGCCGATCAGTGGGTTTCCATCAACGCGGGTCAGGACGGGGCTTGGTGGATGGCTGTCAACCACGTTCTCTTAAAGGAATTCCACCATGAGAAGCAGGTCCCCTATTTTGTCGATTACCTGAAGAAATACACCGACGCGCCTTTGCTGGTGGAGTTGGAGGAAAAGCCGGACGGCGTCTATCATGCCGGCCAGCTTTTGCGGGCTGACCGGCTCTCTCCTTACCAGAACATTGAGAACGGCAATTGGAAATTCCTGATGTGGGACACGGCAAGCGGGCGTCCCAAGATGCCTCAAGGCAGCGTCGGCTTTCGCTGGGGCAAGGAAAAAGGAAAGTGGAACCTTGTGCTCAAAGATGGTCTGGACGGAAGCGACATTGCTCCTCAGCTCACTTTTCTCGGTGAATCGGATGAAGTCGTTGAAGTTCAGCTCGATGACTTTGGTCAGGCTGAACTGCTGCGTCGGGGCGTCCCTGTCAAGCGGCTGCTGACTGGGGACGGGTCTTCGATCCTGGTGACGACCGCTTATGACCTGTTGATGGCTCAGTACGGCGTGCCACGGGGTCTGCCGGGCCAATACCCCAGCAGTTATGACGAGGATCTTCCCTTTACGCCGGCCTGGTCGGAGAAGTACACCGGAATGGGGCGGGAACTGCTGATCACGTTCGCGCGGGAATGGGCCAATACAGCTCAGCTCACCCAGGGCAAGTGCCTGGTCATCATTGGCGCGGGTATCAACCACTGGTATCACGCCAACCTGATGTACCGCGCCGCCATTCACGCGCTGATGTTTTGCGGGTGCGTGGGTGTCAATGGCGGCGGTCTGGCCCACTACGTGGGGCAGGAGAAACTTGCACCAGGTGAATCCTGGTCAGCCATTGCTTTGGCCAAGGACTGGGTTCCCTCGGTGCGGCTGCAGAATGCTCCCAGTTGGCATTATGTGCATACGGACCAGTGGCGCTATGAACGCTCTTTTACCGACTATCACACCGTCCCGCAAAACGGCGGCAACCCTCTTACGCAAGGGCACACCATGGACATGCAGGTGCGGGCTGTCCGTAACGGATGGCTGCCTTTTTATCCGCAATTCAACAAGAGTTCCATTGAGCTGGTTCGGGAGTTGGAAGCTGCCGGTGCCAACAGTGAGGCCGAGATCATCCGCCACACCCTGGATCGGCTGAAGTCTCGCAAACTGAAGTTTGCGGTGGAAGATCCGGATGCGCCTGAAAACTGGCCCCGGGTGTGGTTTATCTGGCGCGGAAACGCTTTGATGTCGAGCGCAAAAGGGCACGAATACTTCCTGAAGCATTATCTGGGCACTCACACCAACACGGTTGCCGAGGACATGGCCCGTGACTCGGTTCGTGAAGTGCAATGGCACGAACATGCGCCGGTCGGGAAAATGGACCTGGTGGTGGACCTCAATTTTCGAATGGACACCTCAGCCTTGTATTCAGACATTGTGCTGCCTGCCGCCACCTGGTACGAGAAGGCAGATTTGAATTCCACGGACCTGCATAGCTTCATCCACCCGCTTTCCGCGGCGGTGCCCCCTTGCTGGGAGTCAAAAAGCGACTGGCAAATCTTCAAGTCCATCGCCAAGAAGTTTTCAGAGTTGGCTCACCAACATTTTCCTCAGCCGGTTCGAGACCTGGTGGCTTCGCCGCTGGCTCACGACACGCCTGCGGAGATTGCACAACCTGCGGTGAAGGAATGGATTGATGGAGAGATCGAGGCAGTCCCTGGAAAAACGGCTCCTGGTTTGAAGGTGGTCACACGGGACTATCGCAACCTTTATAACCAGTTCATCTCTTTCGGGCCGCTGGCGCGGCAGAGCGGGTTGTCCGCCCACGGTACGCAATACGCAATTGAAAAGGAATATGACCAATACTTGATTGACCGGCCCGCGGTTTCCTGGGGCGGCAGCCGCTACCCCTCGTTGGCTCAAGACGAGGAGGTGTGCGATCTCATCCTCCAATTCGCCACCGTGACCAATGGTGAGCTGGCTTACCGCTCTTACAAGAACATGGAAGAGAAAGTGGGACTTCCGCTGATTCATCTGGCGGAAAGGACGCGGGGGATCAATGTGACCTACAAAGAACTGCAATCGCGGCCGCAGCGCTTTGTGAACAGCCCCATGTGGTCAGGCTTGATCGAGAATGGGCGCGCTTATTCGCCATTTACTTACAATGTGGAAGCCCTGGTTCCATGGCGTACCTTGACGGGGCGCCAGCATTTTTATCTGGATCACCCGATTTACCTGGCGTTTGGGGAACATCTGCCTACTTACAAGCCGAAACCGCTTCCTTCTCAGTACGCCGATATACGGTTCACGCGTGAAGTGGGCCGGTCGCAGATGCTGAACTACCTGACGCCACACGGGAAGTGGCACATTCACTCGACCTATGGGGATAACCATCGCATGACCACTCTCTCGCGGGGTGTGGAGCCCTTATGGATCAACCATCGCGACGCTAATGAAATTGGAATTGACGACAACGATTGGGTGGAGGTTTACAACGACCACGGAGTCGTGGTGACGCGCGCGGCCGTAAGCGCGCGTATTCCTCCGGGGATCTGCATCCAGTATCATTCGCCCGAACGCACCTACTCTGTTCCCAAGTCTCCGCTCAGGGGAGACCGGAGAGCGGGAGGGCACAACAGTCTCACTCGCACGCGTTTGAAACCCAACCTGATGGCGGGAGGTTACGGCCAGTTTACCTATCACTTCAACTACTGGGGGCCCATTGGGTGCAATCGAGACACCCACGTATTGGTTCGCAAGCTCCCCAAGCTGATCTGGTGATCAAGGAGAAAATCGTGGAAGTACGCAGCCAAATTTCAATGGTGTTTCACCTGGACAAGTGCATCGGGTGCCATACCTGCAGCATCGCCTGCAAGAACATCTGGACCGACCGTAAGGGCACCGAGTACATGTGGTGGACTAACGTGGAGACCAAGCCGGGCACCGGATTCCCGACCTGCTGGGAGGACCAGGAGAAGTTCCAAGGCGGCTGGAAGGCCGAGAACGGCAAACTGGAACTCCGCTCCACCAGCAAAAGAAAAGCGGTCACCAATATGTTCCACCATCCCAACATGCCCACCATGGACGACTACTATGAGCCATGGACTTACAAGTACGAGGATCTGTTCAACGCACCAGAGGGTACTGACCAGCCGACGGCCCGGCCGATTTCCATGGTAAGCGGTGAGTACATCAACATCGAAGCAGGTCCGAACTGGGATGACGATCTGGGAGGGTCTCCAGTATATGCTGAAAACGACCCCAACCTGGCGGGGCTCACCCCGGAGCAACGGGCGCAGCTCTCAGCTGTAGAGCGGCTGGTGTTCTTTTATTTTCCCCGCATCTGCAATCACTGCTTGAATCCGGCCTGTGTTGCGGCGTGTCCTTCCGGCGCTCTGCACAAGAGAGGAGAAGACGGCATCGTTCTGGTGGACCAGAAACGCTGCCGGGGATGGCGCGCCTGTATTGCGGCATGTCCTTACAAGAAGGTGTACTACAACTGGTTCACAGGCAAGTCCGAGAAGTGCATTCTTTGCTTTCCCAGAATCGAGAGCGGGCAGGCTCCGGCGTGCTTTCATTCCTGCGTGGGAAGGATTCGTTACCTTGGGGTTCTCCTGTACGATGCGGACCGTCTCGAGGAAATCGCCAAGAAACCCACGGATGAGCTGGTAGAAGCCCATCGTTCATTGATCCTTGATCCCTCGGATCCGCAGGTGATTTCCGCCGCCCGTTCCTGTGGGATTCACGACAGTGTAATCGAGGTGGCACAAGAGTCCCCCATCTACAAGTTTGTTGTGGACTGGAAAATTGCATTGCCGCCTCACATCGAGTACCGGACCCTCCCCATGCTTTTTTATGTACCGCCTCTATCGCCGGTGATGGCGAACCAGGAAGGTGACACCATAAATCACGTTTCCAGCGACCTCTTTCACGATATTGACGATTCTCGAGTTCCCATGAGGTTTCTGGCCAACCTTTTTGGCGCCGGCCATGAGCGGCACGTTCGCTATGCGCTGCGAAAACAAAAGGCGGTTCGCTGGTACCGGCGGGCGCTGACTGTAGGGGACGTCAGCATGGAGACAGCGGAAAGGATGTTGCATGAGGCGGGTTGCAGCGTGGAAGAAGCGGAAGCAATTTACCAGCTCACTTCGCTGTGCACTTTTGATGATCGCTTCGTGATTCCTCCGGCCCATCGCGAAGAAGCCATCGCCATGTTGGAGGATCCTCTGGAGCACAAACAGGCGGTGGGGTTTGGATTCATCTCCAACCCGCGGAGAGGGGCGTGATGAACAACGCGGCATACTTCGACCAGCTGGCGGCGCTTTTTTCCTATCCGACAGCAACCTACCTCCAGCACGCTGAGCAGACGGCCCGCCTGTTTTCTCCGTTGAAGGGGGAGATCGTCACTTTACTGGAAGAATTCAACCGCCAGGTTCAATCGCTTTCCCTGGAGAAAATTCAGGAACTGTTCACGGCGACCTTTGATTTGAACCCCGTTGCTTCTCTTGAAATCGGCTGGCATCTGCACGGAGAGAATTACGAAAGAGGTCGTTTTATGGTGGAGATGCGTGAGCAGCTGCGTCGGCTGGGAGTCGAAGAAAAAACCGAGCTCCCTGACCACTTGACACATGTGCTCCCAATGGCCGGGCGCATGCCCTATCGAGAAGTGCCGCTGTTCCTGGATTCCTCGGTCCTGCCTGGACTGGCCAAGATTCAAGCTGCGTTAAAGGAAAAAGATAACCTTTTTGAGCCTCTCTTGCGTGCGACAGAAGTGTTCCTCAACCACTACAGCAAGACCTCAAAAGAATTACACAACATAACGGAGTGCGTATGACTTACCTGGATATGCTCTTGTTCGCCGTGCTGCCCTATGCGGCCTTTCTGGTTTTCTTCGTGATGACGATTCACCGTTACCGGGCGGAAACCTTTACTTATTCAAGCTTGTCTTCACAATTCCTGGAGAACCGGGAACATTTCTGGGGTGTGGTTCCGCTCCACTACGGCATCATCACGGTGATTGCCGGTCACCTGATCGCGTTCCTGTTTCCTGGCGAGATTCTGCTGTGGAACAGCAAACCCCTGCGGCTGGCGATCCTGGAAGTGACAGCGCTGATCTCGGGGTTGTTGGCACTGCTGGGCCTGTTGGGATCACTGGGGAGGCGTTTGAAAGGTCCCAAGCTGCGCCGGGTCACCAGTATTAACGATTCGGTACTCTATGCGCTGCTTGTTTTTCAGGTCGCCAGCGGCATCTACATTGCACTGTTCCATCGATGGGGCTCTTCATGGTTTGCGGCCACGGCCGCACCGTACCTGTGGTCGCTGTTGCAGTTTCGTCCTGATATCAGTTTTCTCGGAGGTTTGCCCACCATCGTGAAGCTTCACATTGTGAATGCTTATCTGTTGATCGGATTTTTCCCATTTACGCGACTGGTTCATATTCTGGTCGTGCCCAATCCGTATCTGTGGCGCAAGCCGCAAGTGGTGCGCTGGTCTTACGGAGCTCGAAGCAGGACATAACTTCCAAGATTGTTAGGAGTCGAAAGGATCGCCGAAACTGGATAACCGGTTTATGTGCCCGAGGAGTGTTAGGAAGCGCGCGGAGCCGTCCAGGAGAAAGTCATGAGTTCACGAATTACGACGGTATTTTTAATCATCGCCGTACTCTTCAGCTTTTTGGTCATTATTTCGAAGCTCGCACTGTTCAGGCTTCCTGGAGACAACAGAGGCTACGAGCCGGAGCAGCCCATTGCATTCTCGCATCGGTTGCACGCAGGCGAATTGGAAATGTCGTGCCAGTACTGTCACTCAGAGGCGACAAGCAGCCGTCACGCAGGCATTCCGGCAGCCTCCACCTGCATGAATTGCCACTCAGTCATAACAGCTTCACTTGGCGCCGTACGAGCGGAAGAGGAGGCAGCTGCTAAAGAAAAACGTGCGGTCAGACCTGTAGTTTCCCAGGAATTGAGCAAGCTTTACCAGGCGCTCGGTCTTGATGAGCAGATGAAGCGCGCAGGGACCCCCAGGACGGTGAACTGGATCAAGATCCATGACGTCCCCGACTTTGTGTACTTCGATCATCGGGCTCATGTGAACGCGGAGGTGAAGTGCCAAAGCTGTCATGGGCCAGTGGAGACCATGGAACGTGTCCGCCAGATTGAAAATCTGTCGATGGGATGGTGCATTAACTGCCATCGGGATCCTCAGGCTCAGGGAATCAAAGGCAGGAATCCTTCTCTTGATTGTGCAACCTGTCATTACTAGGAGAGCGGCTGAGAATGTCGACGCAAATACATAAACAATACTGGAAAGCTCTTGAAGAGCGCAACGGCGCGGTTCCAGAAGATCTTCATCCGCATCACCCACACGAGGAAAAAGAAATCCCCGTCGGGCGTCGCGATTTTTTGAAGCTGGCCGGCTTCACGGTTGGAGGGACCCTGCTGGCAGGCTGCCAAAGAGCCCCGGTTGAAAAAGCGATTCCTTTTCTTATTCAGCCTGAGGAAATCCATCCCGGCCGGTCCTTTTATTACGCCTCCACCTGTGGAGCCTGCAGCGCCGCTTGCGGAATTCTGATCAAGAACCGCGATGGACGTCCCATCAAATTGGAAGGAAATCCCGAGCACCCGCTTTCCCGAGGCGGCCTCTGTGCGGTAGGTCAGGCTGCAGTGCTCGAGCTATACGATTCGCTGCGCTTGAAAAAGCCGAAGATTTCAGGCAAGGACGTGAGCTGGGTAGAGGTGGACGAAGCAATCAAGCTGCGTCTGGACCAGCTGCGCCGCACTGGAGGACGGTTAAGGCTGTTGACCGGCACGCTGCATGGCCGCACTGCTGCGGTGGTGATTGAGAAATTTCTGGGTACTTTCCCAAATGCCCAACATATTGTTTACGACCCACTTTCCTCGTCAGCCATTTCGCAGGCCTACGAACAGACGCATGGGCAACGCTTGGTCCCCCGATTTCATTTGGACCGGGCACTGACGATCGCCAGCTTTGATGCCGACTTTCTCGGTACCTGGATTTCTCCTTTGGAGTTTACCGGATCATGGCGGGCGGCGCGCCGGCCCGACGCAGAGCATCCCCTGGTGCCTTACCATGCGCAGTTTGAATCCAGGATGTCTGTGACGGGCAGCAAGGCCGACGACCGTTTTCCGGCAGCCCCTGCGGAAATTCGTTACTTGCTCCGTGAGCTCACATCCTTGTTGGCTGCAAAGGCGAATGTGCCAATTCCTGATCGCTTGAAGCAGCAAGGGGTGCCCGCTTCACTTTCCCACGTTTCGCTTAACAAGGTTGCTGACCGCCTCTGGGAAACACGGGGGCACAGCTTGATTGTGGCCGGACTTCAGGATGTTGAAAGCCAGCTCCTGTGCAATTTTGCCAATCACCTGCTGGGAAGCTACGGGACCACGATCGATCTCGAGCATCCATCGCGACAAAAGCAGGGGAACGATCGTGCTCTGGCAGGCCTCGTTTCCGAATTAAGGGAAGGCGCGGTGGATGCCCTTCTGATCGCCGGCGTTAACCCGGCTTATGAGCTGCCGCTGGAGCCGGAGCTTTTGAGGGGCGTGCCGTTACTCGTCAGTTTTTCCCCGTACTGGGATGAAACTTCGCAACTCGCTCATTTTGTCTGTCCGGACCATCATTTTCTGGAATCGTGGGGGGATACGGAACCGGTGCATGGAATCGTCAGCCTGATGCAACCCGCTCTTGAGCCGTTGTTTGAAACCCGGTCCTTGCTGGAGAGCTTGAGCGCCTGGGCAGGGGAACTGAAAAGCGCCTACGAGATCATTCAAGAAAACTGGCGCCTCAACTTGTTTCCCCTATCCGGCGCGAAGACCTTCGAAAGCTTTTGGGACCAGACGCTCCACGACGGCTATGCAAAGCTGCAACGTCCCTCGGTAGGAGCGGAAAACTTCAGGACGGCGGCGTTGGAAGCCGTACGAAGCGAGCCTTTGGTTCCTGGGCATGCCCTGGCGCTGGTGTTGTACCCCAAGGTCGCGATTACTGATGGGCGACACGCTCACAATCCCTGGCTGCAGGAGCTTCCCGATCCCATCAGCAAAGTGACCTGGGACAACTATGCCTGTCTCTCACCGCAGCTGGCTCGCGATTTGAAGGTAGAGGAAGGGGAAACCGTCTTAATCCGAAAAGGCAACCGCAGTTTGGAGCTGCCCGTCAACATTCAGCCGGGACAACATCGTGGAGTGGTTTCCGTGGCGCTTGGCTATGGGGGGATGATGACGGAACGATTTGCTCACATAGGGCCGAAATGGCTAGAGGCGCTTCCGAGCATCGGGAGAAATGGACGGGTTGGGCAGAATGTTTCAGAGTGGTTGGGTCTGACCGCCGACGGACTCAGCTATGAACTGGATGAAATCAAGATCGAAAAGACGGGACGAAAACATCCTATCGCCAGCACGCAGACGCATCACTACTTGACAGTCCCCAAGCACCTGGCGCCTCGCGGCGGTGAGCGGCGGCCCATCATTCAGGAAACCACGCTTGCGGCGCTCACCGAAGGAGCGCATGAAGAAACGGCTCACCATGAAAAGCACCCCGAGCTGTGGTCGGAAGACCACATTTATCCGGAGCATCACTGGGGTCTGGTGATTGACCTGGATGCCTGTACCGGCTGCTCTGCCTGTGTAATCGCCTGCCAGTCTGAAAATAACATCCCTGTGGTGGGGAAGGACGAAGTGCGCCGGCAGCGGGAGATGCACTGGCTGCGAATTGACCGGTACTACTATGAAGAGGGCGCAAGAGTGGACGTCGCTTATCAGCCCATGATGTGCCAGCAGTGTGGGCACGCTCCCTGCGAAACAGTGTGCCCTGTTCTGGCCACGGTACATAGCTCAGAAGGCTTAAACCAACAAGTTTACAACCGGTGTGTGGGCACGCGCTATTGCGCCAATAACTGTCCTTACAAGGTAAGGCGCTTCAATTGGTTTGACTACGCTCACGAGGACCGGCTTCAGAATCTCTCTTTGAACCCGGATGTCGCCGTCCGCTCTCGCGGCATCATGGAAAAATGCACGTTCTGCGTGCAGAGAATCCAGGAAGCCAAGATTGAAGACCGGCGCCAGAACCGGCCGTTGTTGGATGGAGAGATCCAGCCGGCGTGCCAGCAGAGCTGCCCTGCTCAGGCCATTGTTTTTGGAGACATGAAAGATCCCAAAAGCCGCATTTCACAGCTGATCAAAACCCGAAGGCATTATCGGGTTCTTGAGGAGACCAACGTGCGGCCTTCGGTAGGTTATCTTTCGATCGTCCGTAACCGAGGGGAACATCACGAGGAGACGGAAGGGAAATCGCATGCTTGAGGCGCGTGAAATTTCAGTCCCGTTAATTGGCGGCCACAAGTCTTTGGCACAGGTGACCAGTGACGTGTGTTCCGCCATGGATCGACGCCCCACGCTTTGGTGGTGGCTGGCATTTTCGATTGCCCTGCTGGCGCTCGGCGTCGGCATTGCAGCAACCTCCTACCAGGTGGCCACCGGGATTGGCACCTGGGGGTTGAATCGCACCGTAGGGTGGGCTTTCGACATCACCAACTTTGTCTTCTGGATCGGTATTGGTCACGCCGGGACCCTGATTTCGGCGATTCTTTTTCTATTGCGCCAGCGTTGGCGCACTTCGGTCAATCGTTCGGCCGAGGCCATGACCATTTTTGCCGTCATCTGCGCCGGGATTTTCCCGCTGATTCACATGGGGCGGCCCTGGTTGGCCTTTTGGATGTTTCCCTACCCAAACTACCGCGGCCCGCTTTGGGTGAATTTCCGCTCTCCGCTGGTCTGGGACTTCTTTGCCATATCCACCTATTTCACGATTTCTCTGGTTTTCTGGTACATCGGATTGATCCCAGATTGCGCAACCATCAGGGACCGGTCGCGCGGCTGGCGGCGCAAAGTTTTTGGAATTCTCAGTCTGGGGTGGGACGGTTCTTACCGGACCTGGCTGCGCTACGAAACTGTTTACCTGCTGTTGGCGGGTCTGGCGACTCCGCTGGTCATCTCGGTACACACCATCGTCAGCTGGGATTTTGCCACCTCGATCATTCCCGGATGGCATGCCACCATCTTTCCTCCTTACTTTGTGGCGGGCGCCATCTTCTCGGGAATGGCCATGGTGCTCACCCTGATGATTCTGGTGCGGAAAACCATGAACCTCCAGGACTACATCACCCACCGCCATGTGGACGTGATGTGCAAGATGGTGCTTTTTACGAGCGGGATTGTTTCTCTCTCTTACTTTACAGAGTTTTTTACTGCTCTTTACTCCAACAATCCGTACGAACAATTCACCTTCATCAACCGCGCTTTTGGCCCCTTGGGGTGGAGTTACTGGATCATGACCAGTTGTAATGTGCTGGTTCCGCAATTCCTGTGGTTTAAAGCGGTGCGGCGCAATCTGGTGGTGGTTTTTCTCATCAGCATCCTGGTTAACGTCGGCATGTGGTTTGAGCGTTTTGTGATTATCGTGACCTCTCTGCATCGCGACTTTCTTCCCTCCAGCTGGTCCACGTATTCACCAACCACTATTGAGATAGCAACTCTGGTGGGAAGCTTCGGTTTGTTCTTTACTCTCTTCTTACTTTTTTGCCGAATCCTGCCGGTCATCGCGATTGGCGAGGTGAAGGGCGTGCTGGAGGAATGAAGCAAACATGAGCAGAATTTTCATAGGCACTTTTGAACATGAGCATGACATTGTGGGCGTGACGCGTGAATCGCGCCTGCGAGGTCTCAGGATCGCTGATGTATACGTGCCTTATGCAGTGCACGGTCTGGACGAAGCTATGGGGCTGAAACCCTCAAAGCTGCCCTGGGTTTGTTTTGCGCTGGGCTTGTTCGGTGCAACCTTCAAAGTGTGGTTTGAATTTTGGACTACGGCCTCGGACTGGCCCATCAATGTGGGCGGTAAACCTTGGAATTCTCTGCCCGCTTTCGTCCCGGTGACTTTCGAGGTCATGGTACTGTTTGCTGGTGTGAGTACGGTGATTGCGTTTCTGGCAGGTCAGAGAATGCGCCCGGGAAAGGTCGCCGTGATGCCCAGCAACCGGGTGACTGATGATCACTTTGTGCTGGTCCTGGAACAGCAGGATGCATCTTTCGACGAGGTCAAGGTCCGGGAATTGTTTGAAAAATACAACGTCATCGCTGTTGAGGAACGTGGAGGAAAAGAAGAGCGGTGAAAACACGAAGGCTCAATGCGCTGTTACTGGTGGTATTCGGGGCGGGCCTGCTGCTCAACTGGACAATGGCTCCCGACTCCAGACGCCCCAATTATCTTTTTCTTCCCGACATGGCCTATTCACCTGCGTACCAGGCTTATTCCGAGAACCCGGTCTTTGCAGATGGAAAAACATTGAGGAGTCCGGTGCCCGGTACTGTTGCGCGAGGGCACCTGCCGGTCCGCTATGCACGGACACCCGAGGATGCTCTGCGGGCCGGTGAGGAAATGAAGAATCCTCTGTCCGCCACTTCCCGGCAGGCGCTGGAGCGGGGTGCTAAGGGTTACGAGATCTACTGCGCTCCCTGTCACGGGAGCAGTGGCAAAGGCGATGGGAAGGTGGCGCAGAGAGGTTTCCCGCCGCCCCCTTCGCTGTTTAGTGAAAAAGCGCTCGCCATGCGCGACGGGCAGATATTCCACATCATCAGTTATGGGCAGGGGAACATGCCGCCTTATGCCGCCCAAATGTCTCAGGAGGATCGATGGCAAGTCGTTCTGTATCTCCGGTCTTTACAGAGATCCGGGAAGTCGCAATAGCGGCCAGAGTTGAAGAAAAAGAACCGTCGCTCAGTCTGGCCCAGGCGCAGAAAAAAATAACTTACTGCCTCTTGATCGGCAGCGCGCTTTTGTTCACGGCTGGGGTTTTGCTCAACCCGGCTCGTGCGGGCCTGAATCTGCTGCTGATCAGCTATTACTTGATCGGCACGGGACTGGCCGGAGCTGTCTTTATTGCCATTCAGTACGTTAGCGGAGCGCGCTGGTGCATCAGTCTTCGCCGCATACCGGAAGCAATGACGGCGGCCATTCCATTGGGAGCCGTCGGACTCGCTCTGCTTTTCGTCTTCAGACCTTTTCGGTACCCCTGGATCGAGGAGGAGCTTCAAGGCTTTAAGGGGTTCTGGCTGGACTGGCCTTTTTTTCTGGTCCGGGCAGCGCTCTATGTGGCACTCTGGATTCTCTTCTCCTGGAAAATCGTTGGCAATTCCCGTCTTCAGGATGGCGATGGCGCGTGGGCTCACACGCGACGCAACGTACGGTTTTCTGCAGGGTTTCTGGTCATTTTTGCCGTCACCTTTTTTCTTGCCAGTACGGATTGGATCATGTCGCTGGAACCGGAGTGGTACAGCACCATCTTCGGGATGTATCACTTCTCAGGACTCTTTCTCAGCGGCTTGGCAACAATTTCTCTCATAGCGGTCTGGTTGAAACAGCGCGGAACGCTGGATCAATACGTAAGTGACGCCCAGCTGCATGATCTGGGTAAGCTGCTTTTCTCCTTCAGTACTTTTTGGATGTACATCTGGTTCAGCCAATACATGCTGATCTGGTATGCAAACATTCCTGAAGAGACTATTTATTTCATCCACCGGCTGGAGGGGTCGTGGGGTTCTCTGCTGGTGCTTAATCTGCTCCTCAATTGGGGCATTCCATTTGCGGTGCTGTTGCCGCGGCTGACCAAGCGGACGCCAGCCTTACTGGGTTTGATCTGCGTCGTGATTCTGGTCGGACGTTGGCTGGATCTCTACTTGATGATTTTTCCCCCTTTTGCTCCGCGGCTTCCCTGGTTTGGTTTATGGGAAGTGGCCGCGATCGCACTGGCGGCAAGTATCTTCATCGTCGTTTTTGTCCGAGCATTTCAGAAGGCCTCGCCGGTGCCTTTCTGGGATCCGTTGCTGCCCCAGCCACATGCTCATGAGCAACATCCACGATGGCGTCGCAGCCCGGGACCTGCGCCTTGGCGCACCTGGTTGAGCAGCCGGGAACGAACCTCGACCGTGCGTCGGGGGGGCGGCAGGTAAGGCGGAGAAAACGGCGAAGGTGGGCGTGAGGACGGATCAAAAGCAATCAAACGGTTACTTAAAACATGTTGCCTGGTCGGCTTAAACAGCTCAAACGTCTCCACTCCGGTGCGAGAACTCTCTTTTAGCGAAGCACAAGGAGGCCATCATCGAAGCCCAACTTACATCCAGAGCACATCGAGTTCTCTTTTTCAACACACTTGCATTCTCAGTTTGTTTTGCCGCATGGATGTTGAACGGAGTCCTGGTGACCTTTTTGTCCGAGAATCGTGTTTTTAATTGGGGCCCGGTAGAGATTGGATGGTTGCTGGGCATTCCCGTGTTGACCGGCTCCCTGTTCCGGTTGCCCGCCGGAATGCTGACCGACAAATTCGGAGGGAAATGGGTGTTTGCGAGCCTGTTGATTCTGACCTCGATTCCCATGTTTCTTCTCTCCTATGCAGACAGCTTTCTGGCCTTTGCCCTTTGCAGTTTTGGCTTTGGGTTCAGTGGTGTGAGCTTTGCCATTGGAATAGCTTTTACCTCCGTCTGGTACCCCAAGGAGTGGCAGGGGAGAGCGCTGGGCATTTTCGGTGCGGGCAATGCTGGCGCGGCCGTTACCACGCTGGTAGCTCCCACGCTGCTTAAAATATTCACCAATAGCGCCACCGATATGGACGGATGGCGCACGCTTCCTGTTGTTTATGCCGCCGCCCTGCTGGTGATGGGCCTCTTGTTCTTGCTTTTTACCGAGAACAAGAAGCCAGTGCGGCAAGTCGCCAGTTTCTCGGCTTCGCTTCGTCCATTGAAGAACATGAGAGTATGGCGTTTTGGCCTGTATTACTTTCTGGTTTTTGGCATGTTTGTGGCTTTTTCGCAGTGGCTGGTTCCCTATTTTGTAAACGTCTACGCTCTTTCCCTGGTCTCGGCGGGAATATTCGCATCCCTTTTTAGCTTTCCTTCCGGAGTGATTCGCGCTTTTGGAGGTTGGATGTCCGATCATTTCGGCGCCCGAAGGGTTATGTACTGGGTGCTTGGAAGTTCAGTGCTTCTCAGCCTGATGATGAGCGTCCCTCGTATGGAAATCGCCACTCCGGGCCGGGGCATCCTGGCGCGCCGCAGCGGAACCGTCGTGAAAGTCTCGGAAAGTGTCATTCAGGTGAACGAAGACCAGTATCGTCTGAAGCATCAAAAGCTCAACACGAGCGAGCTTGAGGATCAGGTTCTGGTGTTTCCTACCAAAGAGGTCTGGCAATATCCGGCTGTAGCAGAGGGACAGAAGGTCTCCCGTAATCAGTTGGTGGCCAAAGGCGTGACCCGCATCTATTTCCAGGCCAATGTATGGATTTTCGCCGTGCTGGCGCTCTTCATTGGAGCGGTTTGGGGAATTGGCAAGGCGGCGGTATACAAACATATTCCGGAATACTTTCCCAACGAGGTGGGCGTAGTGGGCGGCATGGTGGGACTGATCGGAGGCCTGGGCGGGTTTGTCGGACCGGTGGTCTTTGGCTACCTGCTGGAATTAACCGGGTTGTGGAGTTCCTCCTGGATGTTGATGCTTTTGCTTTCAGCGGTTTGTCTTTTCTGGATGAACGCCGTGGTTCAAAAAATGATGCGTGAAAAAGCTCCAGGGCTGGTATATCAGATGGAAAGGGGGAGCTAAATGGGTAACATCGCGGAGTGGACTGTAGAAAATATGCACTTCTGGGAAAGCAAGGGGAAAACGATTGCCTATCGCAATCTTTGGATCTCCATCCCTTGCTTGCTTCTTTCATTTGCCATCTGGATGATGTGGAGCATCATCATTGTGCAGATGGAAAACCTGGGTTTTGTTTTTGACCCGGACCCCGGCCGCAACGTGCTTTTGCTTTATACCCTGCCTTCTATCGCCGGACTGGCCGGGGCCACTTTGCGGATTCCTCACTCCTTCCTGGTGGCAATCGGAGGCGGCCGCAATGTGGTCTTTCTCTCGACCGTGTTGCTTTTGCTTCCTACGGTGGGCGCCGGACTGGCCTTGCAAGATCCCAATACGTCTTACTTGACCTTTGCGATACTTGCCGCCCTCTCCGGCTTCGGCGGAGGCAATTTTGCTTCTTCGATGTCCAACATCAGTTTTTTCTTCCCCAAGAGAATGCAGGGCACTTCACTTGGGCTGAATGCTGGATTGGGAAATCTCGGCGTCAGCGTGATGCAGCTCATCCTTCCCTTGGGAATGACGGTCGGTTTTTTTACGAGCATGACAGGGCAGGGAAGAATCGTGAAATCGTCCGGGGCCGTGGCTTACATTCAGAACTGTGGATGGACCTGGGTTCCGCTGCTGTTGCTGGCTCTGACGGCATCGTGGTTCAGTATGGATAACCTGAAACATGCCACACCGAAACTGCGAGGAAACTGGGCAGCCATAGGCCGCAGTTTCTATTTGATTTTCCTGGGATTGATGGCGACTACGGCGGGCCTGCTGCTCCTGCTGGTGGTGAAGGCCAGCATATGGATTGTTCTGCCGGTCACTATTGTGCTGACGCTCATCCTCATGAGGCTTGCGTCTTTCGGCGAAGTCAAGGAAAGTCTGAAACGGCAGTTCTCAATATTCAGCAGCAAGCACAACTGGGTGATGACGGTCATCTACACCATGACCTTCGGTTCCTTCATTGGCTATTCGGCCGCTTTTCCTAAACTCATTCAGGACGTGTTTGGGACCTTGCCAAATGGCTCACCCAATCCCAATGCCCCTAATCCTTTTGTCTACGCTTGGCTGGGTCCTCTGGTTGGTTCTTTGGTACGTCCCATCGGAGGGTGGCTCTCGGACCGAATCGGGAGTGGCTCTCGTGTGACCCAGTGGATTACGTTCGCCATGATAGCGGCGGCGCTGGCGCTGACGTTTTTCGTGACTCAGGCCCGCACCAGTGAAGCACCGGAACGTTTTTTCCTGCCGTTCCTGATGTTGTTCCTCGTTTTGTTTGTAGCGGCCGGGATAGGCAACGGTTCGACATTTCGTTCCATACCATACATTTTCCCGCCTGAGAAGGCCGGACCTGTTCTCGGTTGGACCTCCGCGGTAGCTGCCTACGGCTCGTTCATCATCCCCCAGGTTTTTGGACAGCAGATCCAGCGGGGTCATGCCGAGTACGCCTTGTACGGATTTGCGATTTACTATGTGCTGTGTTTGCTGTTGAACTGGTGGCATTACGAGCGTAAAGACGCCGAGGTAAAGTGCTGACCGGAGCGTGGCGGCAAGAGCGCTCGTTGCCACCCGCCTCATGTCAGGAGTGGCGTCGCGGGTTCAGCGCTGTCTCTATGTAGCTACGATCGGAAGCGCGCACGAAGCGGCAGCGAAAGTAAGCGGTTGTTTTGATCGCAGGAAAAGCGCTCTTTGGCAGTCGCGCCTCTGAAAGGGCATGCCTGCGACTACGCTACCTTCACTCACTGGGTCGGAGGCGCCAGCGGAGTAAGCGCCAAAGTACAGCAGCGCTCCTGTAGCAGGACACCCGGGCTGCACCGTTCGCGAAGTTGATTTCCCTCTCGGCTAAACCTATGATCTCCCTACGACCGGGAGGGTTTTGATTTTTGCGACTTCAAGAAATTGCTCAACGTATCCAGGCCGAGCTTCATGGCTGTGGGGACCTGGAGATTACCGGAGTCTCTTCGATGGAGGAGGCGACTCCGACCGAAATTGCCTTCATTGAGAAATATCACTTCTTGGAAGCGGGGAAGGAATGTGAAGCAGGCGCCTTTCTGGTGGACGAACGCTTGCGGCTGGAGGATTCGCGCCCTTACCTGAGCACGCGGCAGCCACGGTTTGCATTTATCCAGTTACTCCAACTTTTTGAAAAGGAAAAACAATTACGTCCGGGAGTGCATCCAACAGTGGTGGTGGGGGAGAGATGCATGATTCATCCCACTGCCCGAATAGGGGCTGGCTGTGTCTTGGGAGATCGCGTGTCGGTTGAAGAAGGGGTGTTGATCGGTCCACTCTGCTTTCTCGACAATGACGTCGTGATTGGTGCGAGATCCATCTTGTACCCGCAAGTGGCAATCGGCGCCAACTGCAGGGTGGGCAAGAACTGCGTTCTGGCCAGTGGGGTGGTCCTGGGAACCGATGGTTTTGGCTACTATGACCACGGTCAGAAGCGTTACCGCGTTCCACACCTGGGAAATGTAGTGCTGGCCGATGGAGTTGAGCTCGGCGCCAATACCACGGTTGACCGAGCGGTGGTGGGCACGACCCGCATTGGTGCGGAAACCAAGATCGATAATCTCGTACAAATTGGACACAACTGCAGCATAGGTTCCAAGTGTCTGCTGGTCGCCCAATCGGGTGTGGGGGGGAGTTCGGTTTTGGGCAACGGCGTCACGCTTGCAGGACAATCAGGTGTTTCCGATCATTTAAATATTGGTGAGGGGGCCATTGTGATCGGAAAGGCTGCAGTGCGTCACTCGGTAAAGCCGCATGAGGTGGTCGGCGGTATACCGGCGCGTCCCATACGTCTCGAAAACGAAATTGCAGAAAAAATCGTTGAGCTTCCAAAGCTCCTGCGCAGGCTGGAAACGCTGGAGCAAAAATCGGATGCAGGAACCCCTTCGGAGAAAGTCACCTACAGCTCCTGGCGCGATGAAGTGGTCTCCATTCTCTGCAGACAGCTGCGAATCGAACCGAACCGCCTGGGGCCGGAGATGGATTTGAAGGAGGAGTTTGGCGCTGACTCCCTGACGGTGTTGAGTGTGGTTTCAGAGATTGAATCTCGCTTCCAGATCACTATTCCAGACCAGGATGTGAGGGACCTTCGCACGCTTCGCGCTATCATGACTTACCTGGAGAAAAGGCTTTCTCACTAGCTGGAGTGTCGACGGACGCTCAGAGGTGCTCCAGAAAGGCGGCGGTTTGAAAAGGCGTGTGGTCGTGACGGGGATGGGTGCTGTTGCCGCGACCGGCATGGGCAAGGAATGCCTTTGGGAGGCGGTCAAGAGCGGCCGTAGTGCGGTACGCCGCATCTCACACTTCGACACGGCCGATTACCGCACTCGAATTGCGGCCTCTGTCGAAGACTCTATTCTGCAGCCTTCTTTTGATATGCGCACGGATCAGCGCCTGTGCGATTCCGGATCGCTAATGGCGCTCATCGCCGCTCGCGAAGCCTGCGCTGACGCGAACATCGAGCATTTACCCCCTGCGACTGCGGTCCTGATTGGAAGCGCAGTTGCGGGAATACGCTCTCTCGATATCCAATTTCAGAATTTCTACACTCGCGGAAAGCGCAGCGTCATTCCTCAGACTGTTCCTCTGACCATGGCCAACAATGCGTCGGCGCTGCTCGCGATCGAGTTAAATGTGGCCGGACCCAACTACACCATCTGCACCGCCTGTTCATCGTCCAGCCATGCCATAGGATGGGGTTATCAAATGATCGCGTCGGGACAGGTGGACACTTGTCTGGCCGGGGGAGCCGAGTCTCCGCTGTCTCCGGGTCACGTGCAGGCGTGGGACCGGTTGCGCGCTCTATCGAACGACAACGACTCTCCCGAGAGGGCCTGCCGTCCTTTCAGTCGCAACCGGTCGGGACTGGTTCTGGGCGAGGGTGCTGGAATGCTGTTGCTTGAAGAATGGGACGCCGCTTTGAAGCGGGGGGCGAAAATCTACGCGGAAGTTGTGGCGTATTCATCCAATTGCGACGCCTATTCATTCCTGCAGCCCAGTGAGGCCGCCCAGACCAGATGCATGGGAGCTGCTTGGATCGATCGAAACATCCTTCCGGACTACATCTGCGCGCATGCAACCGGCACCGCGGATGGCGATAGGGTCGAGATTCAGGCCATTAAGAATTGCTTCGGTCCTGCCGCATCGGTTGTCGCCATATCCAGCATCAAAGCCATCATTGGACATACCCTGGGCGCCAGCGGCGCCCTGGCAGCCATTGCCACCTTGCTTGCCATGCGGGACGAGGTGATTCCACCCACGGCCAACTACGAACAATTTGACCCGGGTTGCGACCTGGATTGCGTTCCGAATGAGGCTCGAAGCAAGCCGGTACGTCGGGCGCTGGTCAATGCATTTGCTTTTGGCGGATCCAACGCCGTCCTGGGTTTTGCAGCAGTGCCTGACGTTTCTGTCTTGAGATAAATAAGCGCAGTTTGTTGCGAGCATGACGGCGCAGCCCTCAGGGCGAGTCGGGATTGGATCTCCGCGTCACTCGTCGTAGCCCAAGTCTTTACATGGGGTCCTCTTCGCTCCTTGACCTCGCTTTGCAAGCTCCACTTGCGAACGTACGCTTATTCATGTCCCGAGACACCAGCAGGAGATCGCGCAGCACGGATGCATAATGGGCTGCGGACCCGCATCCGTTCTCCCATTCAATACGCGCCCAGTTGCCCAGAGCCTTTTGCTCCGCCGGATTGTCCAGTAGTTTCTTTACTGTTTCAAAAAGCTGGTCCCGATTTTCCACTCTCAGCAAAGCGCCGGCAGCTTCGAACTGTTCGACGACCTCCCGGAAGGAATCTACATGGGGACCGACCACGATGGAAGAAGAGCGAGCCGCCGCTTCCAGAAAGTTATGTCCGCCGTGTGGAGAAAAAGTTCCGCCCATGATCGCGATGCTTGCGGGTGAGTAGACTTGAGGCAGCACGCCCATCTTGTCGAGAATCAGGATCTCCCAGTCGTTTGTCAGAGAGTCTCTGTGGGACCACAGGACAGCTTTTCTTCCCCTGGTGCGCGCCTGGCGCAGCACATGTGTGGAGCGTCTCACATGGCGGGGAGCCAGGACCATTCGCGTTTTCGGGTGCAGGCAACGGAGACGGTCAAAGAGTTCCAGCAACCATGCTTCCTCAGGAGCGTGAGTGCTGGCGCCTATAAGAATTGGAAAAGCAGATGGGAGCCAGGGGGGTGGGGGTAATTCCTGGAGGATCGCGGCGCTGTCGAATTTAACGTTCCCAGAGACGGTTATTTTTGCCGGGTCCGCGCCGATTGCCTCAAACCGCCGGGCTTCCTCCTGATTCTGCACGCCAATCCAGTCGGCGCACTCCAGCACCTGTGAGAATAAATTGCGGGCCAAACGGTATCTGAAGACGTCACGCGGGTAAATCCGACCGTTCACAATGCAGAGCCGTGTTGAGAGTTCGTGACAGGCCCTGAAAAGATTGGGCCACAGCTCAGTTTCAATCACTGCCACCAGGTCAAACTTCCAGGATTGAAGCCAACGCCTGAGTGCACGCAACTGGTCCCACGGAAGATAGAAAACCCCTTTTACATCTTGACGTTCTTGTTGGATGAGTTCTCCGACTTGTTGGCCCTCCCTGTTACCGGTGCTGAGAAAAATCTCCAGGTCGGGCAACAAGTTCACAAGAGCAGCGGCAACAGCGCCGGCCGCGCGCATCTCTCCAGCAGAAACCGCGTGAAACAAAATCCGGAGTTTCTCCTTTTTTCCCGAAGGTAGATTATGTGCCAGGCGTTCTCTGAGTTCCGCACGCTTTTCGTGGTGCCACAAACATGGCAGTGCTTTGAAGGGGACCAGCACCGCCCATACGGCTGAAATCGAGAGAAGTTCGTAACAGAGAAAGGACAGGGTTCGGAAATCTTTTTGGTGTGACCGTCTCAAAGGAGGCAACACAAGAGCAAGCTCATTAAGTATTGCAGCAAGATAAGATTTTCTCAGGAAGACTCGTGGTGGAGCTTTCCATCGCCGTTGGGGATTTTGGAATAACCTGGAATGGAACGCCATTCCAAGCCTCCCTCTCCATCCAGCGTGACCTCAGCGCCACCCGGATTCTTCTCACGAAAGGCTTTCCACCGCCTCACCGCGTAGTTCTTGTAATCACCTTTTTCGCCCAGCACAAAATCGCTGTCAACCGCCATTACTTCGGTATAGCGCAACGAATAATGCTTGAGACGAGTGGCAGCAAAAGTGTCTCCGGGCGCCACCTGTGCCAAGAAGGATTCGGAAAGCTCCCTGTCCCGCAAAAAAATGTTTTCACTCGCTGAGAGCCAGTAATCAAAGTCCATCTTATCGATCTCATCCACCATCCTTTGATACACGGAAGAGAGCGCAAGCCCGGAGCGAGCGTTCACCCACCAGTGAAATGTTCGCTGGAGCTTTCGGATAAAAAGGTCTGTCTCAGTATCGAACTTGAGACAGGAGGCGCAGAAGTAATTCTCCATCGCCTGCATCTTTCTCCAATCAATCAGATTCGCCCGCCGGCAAATGTTGAAACTTTCAGTGCCCGGGAATGGGAAAAAGATGGCCCAGCGCATCCGGCCTGGGCGCAGGCGAGCTATCAAATCAATGGTCTCTTCCATCATAGAGCGGGTCTCATTAGGAAGGCCGAACATCAAGAACGCTGAGGTGTGAAGACCGTAGGCATGACAGAGTTCGAAAGCCTCAATTATTTCAGAGTTGCTCATCCGCCTCTCGAGGACCTTTTTCCGCAGCGTCTCACTGCCGCTTTCCACTCCGAACTTGACGATCATGCAGGGCGCTTCAGCGAGTGCATGGGCAATCTTCTCCGTGAAAGTTTGCACATGAGCATTGAGTACAAAAGGGATCTGAATATCGGCTTTTGTGTACGCCCTTGTGAATTCGCGGCAGTAATCCTCGTTCAAGGTGAAGAGATCATCGTCAAAGATGAAAGTTGTAATGGAAGGATGTCGCTCTATGAGTTGCTTGATTTCACCGAGAATGCGGTCGATCGAGTAATGGCGCAAATAGCTTTTTCTGGCAAACCCGCCTTCCTGCCGATAACGATCGGTGACTTCGTGATTGAAACAGTAAGTGCAGCGATAGGGGCAGCCCCGTGAAGTGAGAATACTTTGCCATCCATTCTTGCGGTGCAGCATCCAATCCACACCGAAAATCTCGTAATCCTTGGAAGGGAGATCATCCAGAGAGGGATAAGGCCCAAGAGGATTATGCTGGTAGGTGCCGTCGGTCCGGCGGATGCAGAAATTGGGAACCTTCCAGTAGAAGGGATCGTTTCGCTCCAGGAGGTCTACTAGGTCGGGGAAGGCCACGTCACACTCCCCGACCCCTATGAAATCCCAAAAGCGATCTGCCTTGACCTCTTCGGTGCACATCATGGTATGCACGCCGCCAATGATCAGAGGAAGATCCGGAAAAGCTTTCTTGATCTCTTGCCCCAGGAACAACGCATAGCGGTACTGCTGTGTCATGACGCTGAAAGCCACCAGATCGGCTCGCCATTGGCGTATCTGGTCGATAATTTGAGCAAGCTCCGGTACCGGCGAGATGGTCTCATTGAGGTTTAAAAGCGCGGTTTCATGACCGCGCGCCTTCAAGGCGCCAGAAAGGTCAGCGATACCATGATTAAACCCCTCTTCTGCGTTGAGATTAGGATAAATGAAAAAGACCCGCATGAGTCACGTGCTTGTAAGAGCATAGCCGGTGAAGTCGGAATTTCCAATAAGTTCGGACCTCAGAGAGCTTTCTACCTCGAGGAATCGGCGTTATTCTGTTGAAATTGTTTGAAGCCTTCTCAGCACCCCAGTTCATAAATGCAGTAACGTTTGCGGGTGGGGCTTACGAGGTCAGGTCAAGGAGAGAGGAGGCGATGTCGTGTACATCGGCGGCAACGAGCAAAGAAACAAGAGGTAGGAGTGTTTCGGATGAGGATCTTGGTACGCGTGCCTAATTGGATAGGCGATGCGGCGCTTTCGGTCGCAGCCCTGCGCGAGTTAAGGCGTCTCGGTCCAAACGATCACCTGTGTTTGCTTTGTCGCTCGTGGGTGGCAGGGATGTTCGAGGATCTTGGAGTGGCCGACGAGATTTTGACGATTCCGGACGCCTATTTCGTGCCTCGTGGGAAACCACGCTTAAAGCTCTCCGCCCTCAAGAAGCTGGCAGATGATTTGCACGAGGGAGGTTTTCAAAGAGCGATCTTGTTTCAAAATGCGTTTGAAGCGGCCTTGTTGGCACGGGCCGCAGCCATTCCCGAGCGAATAGGATACGCTCGAGATGCCCGGGGGTGGCTTTTGACGGTGCGTGCCAGGCGGAAAACCAAACGCGCCAGCGGACTGCGCTCGCTGGTAATGCGGAGTGCCACGCGCCTTGGCATTGAAAACAGCATTGCACCATATTGGAAATCGGCTGGGCTTCGTTACCACGAGGTCTACGACTATTTGGATCTTTTGTATCAGGCAGGGATTTCGCCTGTGAACTATCTCGCAGAGCCCGGCTACGCGCCCAACCTGCAACTGCATGTTGGAGACGCAGCACGAAAGCGAGCCGAGGAATATCTCAGGGCCGTGGGGGTCGGCGCCGGGTACCCTCTGGTGTTGATCAATCCGGGTGCCGCATATGGAGCCGCCAAGCACTGGTTCGCTGAGAGGTTTGCTGAAGTTGCCGATCGTCTGGCTGAGGACAGGAAAGCCACCATTCTGGTCTTTGGTTGGGATGACAGTTTGGAAACCGCCGGGAGAGTCACCTCATTCATGCGCCGGCGTGGCATCGTTTTGTCGGGTCCCGCGGACCTGGCACGCACTATGGGTTTGATTGCTTCCTGCCATCTGTTGATTACCAGCGACTCCGGCCCCGCCCATCTGGCGGCTGGATTGGGGGCCCCTGCCGTCGTGCTGTTTGGTTCAACGGATTGCCGAACCACTGCTCCATGGAGTGGCCGGGCCGTCAATATCCAGGAACGCGTTGAATGCAGTCCGTGCCACTTGAGGAACTGCCCGCTCGACATGCGATGCTGGTCACTGATCTCTGTTGAACGAGTGTTCCGGGAGGCGGTCGCTCTGCTGGACAAGACTTCGCACGGCCCATTCGGAACAGGCACCTGATTGCGCAAACTGCTTCACGCTTAACACCTCCTATGGGTCTGCGAAATTCGGTGCCTGTGGATGAAATTACACTAAGATGAAGCTCTCAGTGCGCGGAGAAAGTTATCGCGTTTTTCATATCGATACGGAAAACACCTGGCGCGGTGGCGAGAAACAGGTGGAACTCTTGATTCGCGGGCTTCGAAAGAAGGGGGTCGAGTGCCACCTGGCTGCTGCTCCTGGCGGACCTTTGCTGAAAAAAATGTACGACTGGGTTCCAGTCCTGCCGCTTCGGATGAACAATGATCTGGATTTTGTGGCGGTGGCCCGCGCGGCCCTCTACTGTCGTGATTGGCGGATCCGACTGATTGACGCACACACCACTCGGGGCCATGCCCTGGGCTTCTGGCTGAAACTCCTTTTCCCAGAGACTCTGCTGGTGGTCCACCGCCGGGTTGATTTTCCTCCACCTTCTCACTGGGGCAACCGAGTGCTTTACCTCTCCAGGCGGGTGGACCAATTTGTAGCGATTTCAAATCACGTGGCTGCCATACTGGAGAAATTCGGAGTCGGGGAATCTCGGATAGCAGTTATCCACAGCGCTGTTGACCCCAGTCCCTTTCAATTTGTGGATCGATCCGAGGCTCGTGCCTCTCTGCTACGGCGGCTTTCTGTTTCCTCGGAGGTCCCCCTCATCGGAACCGCTGCACATCTAGCTCCTCACAAAGATCACGCAACTTTATTCAAGGCGCTAGCCATTTTGAAAAAGGAATCGGTGGCGTTTCACTGTGTGATTGCTGGAGAAGGGCGACTGAGGCGAAAACTGGAACGGATGGCGAATGATCTGGAAATCGCTCGACAATTAACGTTTTTGGGTTTTCACGAGGATATGCCGGCCTTCATGAGGGCTCTTGACGTTTTTACTTTGAGCTCCCGTACCGAAGGGCTCGGGACCGCGGTGCTGGAGGCAGTCCATGCCGGAGCGTGTGTGGTTGCCACCGGGGCCGGGGGTATTCCCGAGATGGTTACCGACGGGCACAGTAGTTTGTTGTGCGAGCCTGGTAATTTTCAAGTGCTGGCGCAAAACCTGAAGCGCGCGCTGGAAAATTGCGAATTGCGCGAACGGATAGCGGCTAACGCCCGTTGCGGTCTGCAGGCACGATTTTTACCTGAAATAATGGTTTCCAAGACGCTTTCGCTGTATGAGAATTTGCTGGAGAGGTCGTGAAGGCACCTATACATCGGGAAATGGCTGTCTCAGGCGCGGCTCCTCTGTCGGTCTGTGTGATCACGCACAACGAGGAGGAAAACCTGCCCCGTTGTCTGGAATCAGTTCGCGAGCTGGCCTCACAAATCGTGGTGGTGGATTCCGGGAGTTCGGACCGCACGGTCCAAATAGCTCGTGAGGCGGGAGCGGAAGTCTATGAACAACCGTTTATGGGTTACGTCTTACAGAAGGAGATCGCTCTCCGCAAGGCCACGGCAAAATGGATCCTGTGCGTGGACGCCGACGAATGGATCGACCATGAGCTGAGATCGGCCATACGCCGGGTGCTCGCGAACGGAGCTTCTGGAGACATTTGCGGCTATTGGGTCAATCGGCGAACGTTTTATCAGGGGCGCTGGATTGATTCGAGCGGCTGGTCTGCTGAATGGAAAATTCGCATGGTTAGAAAGGGAAAGGGACGTTGGACCGGCATTGATCCTCACGACCGGCTCGAAGTGGCCGGAGAAACTGCGCGATTTTCTGGACGGCTCTGCCACTTCCCTTACAAGAATTTTGCCGCCCATCTCAACAAGATCGACCGGTATACAGCCATCAGCGCAGGGATCCATGTGGCCAATGGAGGGGGCCCTTCTTTACTGCGAATGTATGCTGAACCTGTTTTGAAGTTTTTCAGGATGTATGTTGCCGGTCTTGGAGTCCGTGAAGGCTTTCAGGGCGCAGCTTTGGCGGGAATGGGGGCCTTTTACGTGTTTTTAAAGCAGCTCAGGGTTTGGGAAGCCCGCCACACCCGCGGATCCATAAACAATCCCCACCAAGAGCCATGATCCGTCGATTCTATGATGGTGTTTACTGGGAAATGCTGCCCGCTGTTGAGGCGCTGCTGCCCGAGATCCTGAAGGGAGGTCCGGAGAGCTGTCATCGAACCCCCCGCAAGCTGGTAAGCAGCCACCGTCTGGAACGGCGTCTTTTTTTTGTAAAACGATATTTACATGGTACGTCACTATGGCGCCCTGCCAAATTCTTTTTCAAGCCGCCGCGAAGCCGTATGGAATGGAGACGTGCACCGGAACTCATCCAACTGGGCGTACCGGTGGTAGAGCATGTGGCACACGGAGAGCAGTGGAGCCTGCGCGGGCTTCTCCAATCGATTCTGGTTACCGAGGCGCCGGCGGGCTACCTGCCGGTTTCCGCACAGCCCGATCGTGAACACCCTGCGCTTCAAGCTGCCGTCGGCCGCCTGCTTTCTGTGATGCATCGCTGTGGCCTGCGCCATGGAGATCTGCATCCAGATAACTTACTTTTTTCAGTCGAAAAAGCCCACTGCTGTCTGGTGGACCTGGATCGCATCGAGCCAGGCGCCAATCTCGGCACCGAGGAAAGATTAAGAGCGATCGCCTCGATCGCAAGTTTTATTCCACTGGGACCTGAATTCTATAGATCGTATGGGGAACCCTCGCTGCAGGATAGCCGGCAACTGGCGCAGTTAGTGCATCACAGGCGTAGGCTGATTGCCATCGAAGAAGTCAAACGTCGGGTCCCGCCGCGCCACCACAGCAATTTTCACCATGTCGAGCTGGGAGGACTGCGGTGGTGGGTGAGAGATGAGATGTTGACGGATTCGTTGAAAGAGGTGTTACAGGACGCGGATGAAATTCTGCAGGTTCATTCAGTGAAAACAACGCGGAGTGTGACCGTTGCCATGGCCGGTGAGTTCGTCCTCAAACAATACAAAGCGGGGATGGTGCTCAAGAGGATTCGCCGCAGTCTGAAATCTTCACGGGCGCGGTCTTCGTTTAGAAAGGAGTGTCATTTGGAAATCCTCGGCATCAAGACTGCTGCTGCGGCCGCCTTCGCAGATGTCAGACGTGCAGGAGTGCTGCAGCACAGCTGTCTGGTAACTTGCCGCATTCCGGAGGCTGCAGAACTTTCGTTGTGGAACGGAAAGCGAAGGGGCGCCATAAATTCATTGGCACGTTTGCTGGCGCGAGTGCACGACGAGGGCTTTAGCCATCGTGACCTGAAGGAGCAAAACATAATGTTGGATGCCAAGGGGGAGGCGTATTTAATTGACCTCGATGGACTTTCTTTCAAAGGAGAGGTGACCAGGCGCCGCGCCGTCGCAGACCTTCGTCGTTTGAGCCTCAGTGCCGTCCGCCTCCCCTTCAGAGTTTCCTTTACGGACCGGCTGCGGTTTCTTTTTATTTACTGTAAAGCGCGCGGTTTTTTAGATTGGCGCCGTTGGGTTAACTATTTTTGACGATTATGGCAGGCTCCCCGTCGACCCGATCGGAAATCATTCAGGTTGAGCGATACGGCTATTCTTACATCACCTTTCTCAAAGGAAGCTTTTTCTCGGAAAACCATCTTCTGGCCCGCGGGAAGGAGCGCCTTGTGTTGAAGATTTCCAGAGTCTGGCTGAACCATGGAGGACTGTTTCGGCGGCTCGAAGAATTCCTTTGCACGCATGAAGTTAAGAACTACCAACTTCTGGAAGGGATTCCAGGGGTTCCCAGGATGGTAGGACAGATCAGCGCGAGCGCCTTCTTGCATGAGTATATTGAGGGAAGCACGTTAAAGAAGTTGAAGCGAGAGCGTACGAAAAACAAGCCGCAAGGCTTCGATTTACCTCCCGATTATTTCAATCAGCTGGAGCGACTGCTCACTCAGCTCCATGCTCGCGGTCTGATTTACGCCGACCTCGCAAAGCTGGATAACATCCTGGTGACGCCCGCCGGTCGACCTGGACTTATCGATTTTCAAATATCTGTGCGTATACCCACCAGGTTGACTGGAGCCGTGATCAGACCGCTGCTCAGGATTCTCTTACGCTCTGACCTGAATCATCTTCTGAAACACAAACGAAAGCTTCAGCCTCTTTTGCTGACGCTGAGTGAACAGGAACGCTTGAGACGGCCGGGTTGTCTGCTCATTTTTTTTAAGCATTTTTTGCAAAGACCTTTTCGTTTTTTGAAGCGTACGATTTATCCAAAAGGAAGCAGCCGCCGCTGCAGTTCGCCTGGTTAGATTCATGGAAGATCATCATCCTGTTCCTATATTCTTGTACCATCGCATAACTTCCGGCTGGCGGGCCGCCCGGCCGGGCGACACCCTTAGAGATTTCAGGCATCAGTTGGACCTTTTGGACCAATGGGGCTGGTCCAGCATGTCGTTGACGGAACTGGTGGAGTGCACGAGGTGCGGAAAGACAATCAACACGAGCGTCTATACACTCACCTTCGATGACGGTTATCGTGATTTGTTGGATCATGCGGTTCCGGAATTGGAAAAACGAAAGCTGAAAGCACTCTTTTTTGTGTCGTCCGGGTTATCAAACGCCTGCTGGTTGCGGCAGCGAGACCCCATGCCCGAGCTGTTCCGCCCCGATGAACTCCGCGACCTGATCCGCCGCGGTTTTGAAGTCGGCTGCCACGGCGCAACCCATATTCGCCTGAACGGATTAAGTAGAAGGCAGCTGGTTCAGGAGATTATTGATGCCGGAGAAATGTTGGCAAGTGCTTGCAATGGAAAGATCGAACATTTTAGTTACCCCTACGGCGCACACGATGATGCCGTGCGCTCTGCTGTTCGAGAAGCAGGTTATCTCAGCGCCTGTACGGCCCGGAAGGGATGGGTCGCGGCCGATTCAGATGTTTATCAACTACCAAGATTGAGTCTGGCTAGAGCATTGCGGTGTGGGTTTCCACCCTTCCCAAGATCGAGATGAGAAGCAAGCGACGACGCATCCTGATTTCAATCGGAACGATTAGCTCCTCCTTTCTCGCAGGAGGAGTTGCGGCAGCGGCCAATCTGCTTTTTTTAGGAGAATTCAGGCATTCGCTGCGCTGGCAACTCGAACTGGCCGCAGCATCCTGTTTCCTGGCGGCGTTGATTTCGGCAGTGTTGCTGATTCGCATGCTCAATCCGGCTTTCATGGAGAGAACCTTCCGTCTCTCCTCCTCAGCCTGGCTGATCATGGCAATAGCAGTGTTGTTACTGGTCGTCGCCTTCCTCCCGATTCCCTCAGCACGATCGCGCACCGGCGGCACGATCTTTTCATCGGGGATCGTGGTGGTTATTTTCAGCGCAATGCTTGCTGCGCCTGAAATCACTGCCGGACGTGTCGCAGTTGTGATCCGGAGCAACGGCGCCCGACGAGCGGCTTTCGTGGCATGGTGCCTCGCCTCGACCCTGGTCTTACTTGAAGCAGGCACTCGTGTGTTGCCAGGTTGGATTAGGCCGAATGGAGTTTTCAGCTCGGACCAACGCCGGCTCAGGCTGGTTCCTTTTCATCCGATTCGCGGTTCAATCGGAAAGGCGAACTCGGAAGGATATAACGATGTGGAATGGACCCCAGCCAGCAACGTCCTGCGTATTGCAGCTATTGGAGACTCTTTCGTCTATGGCGTGGTCGGTTATGATGACAATTTGATGACCTTGCTCGAAGGGGAGCTTTCCAAGGAAACCGGCGTCGAGGTCATGAATTTTGGAGTGCCCGGGGCCGGCCCCACAGATTATCTCGAAATACTGCGGCTGGATGTCCTGAAATACAGGCCGGACGTAGTGCTTTTGAATATTTATGTGGGCAACGACCTCAGGGACGGCCTGGCCCGCGACCGCTTTTTCGTGGCCGGCTTCCCCGCGGGCGCAAAGGTAGTCACCAATCCGCTTCAGGCCGTCGTAGATCCTGCTCGATGGAACCTCTATCACCTTGTCCGAATTTTCTCTCTTTCCTACACCTCGGCAAGGAATGCATCCTTTGGACACTTTGTTGAGGAAAAGGGGACTTATTCGCCGGAATTTTATGGGCAGTATGCATCACGCCAACTGAAAGCCTTTCTGCGGAAAGAAGGACCGTCGAAAAACGAAATACGTGTGCAACGCTACCTGGATGCTATCGTAAATGTGAGCCGCCGCGAGGACGCTTTGGCCGTGCTGGCAATATTTCCGACCGAATACCAGGTTGACGCTCGATTCCTGGAGACCGCTCTATCCTACTCTCGCCACGAACTTAGTGATCTGGATCTCGAAAGGCCGCAACGCCGGCTTCTGGAGTGGGCTCGCGAGCACCGGGTTCCGGCCATCGATCTTTTGCCCTCCTTTCGCAGTGCTGCGAAAAACGAGCGCCTTTATGCAAAGAACGATGGTCACTGGAATCGGAAAGGAAATGGGCTGGCTGCACAGGTTCTTGCTCGTGAATTGACGCCGTTGTTGCAGCGGCGCCCTGTTCAGCATCCTTAAACTATGCCGCTGGTAAGTGTCATTGTCCCGGCCTTCAATTCTCCCCATCTGCTTCGTGAAACACTGCATTCGATAATGCAGCAGAGCTTCCGTGATTTTGAGGTGCTGGTAGTGGACGACGGGTCGGCGCCGGAACTGCGCACCGTGGTGATTCCGTGGAAGGGTCAAGTCCGATATTTCAGGAAGGAGAACGGAGGCCCGGCCAGCGCCCGTAATTTCGGGATCAGCCGTTCGGCGGGGGCTCTTCTCGCCTTTTGTGATCACGATGATCTTTGGTTTCCGCACAAGCTTGCCCGCCACTTGGAGATGCATCGCCGAAGTCCCGAAGTGGGGCTTTCTTTTTCACAGGTCATTCCTTTCTCCTCACAAGAAGGTCCCAGGCCGGCTCTTCCACCCTTGACCATTCGCAGCTTGGGAAAAAATGCATTCGCCAGTTTCTTGCGCAGGAATCCCATCGTCACTTCTTCTGCAGTCGTGATCACCCGGGCTGCGGTCGAGAAGGCGGGAGTGTTTGATGAGGATTTGATGCAATCAGACGATACTGAGTATTGGCTGAGGTTGTCGCGACACGTTCCCTTTGACTTTATTGGGGAACCTCTGGTGACATACCGTCTCCATGCCGGTAACCTCAGTCGCAATATCGCTGTCTCCGATCGGGAGCACCTGGCTATTTATGAAAAATTACACCGCTGGCCCGGCCTGGGTCACTCGGCACGAGCGGCGGTACGGGCCCGTTGGACGCGTCATTTACTAAGCTGCGTGAGGCACCGCTTGCGCGACGGACAGTGGCATGAGGCGAATTCCTTGATCCGAGAGGCCGTCCGGAAAAAACCGCTTTCCTTGCGCGTGCGACGCTATCAGGCAATGACCTGGTGGCGCTGCAAAAAGGCTGGCGAGGCACAACAGAATATTAGTGATAAGCTGCTCTTCCGTTGAACAATTGCCTCGAAAGACACCTTCAAAGACGCCTTAAAGGAAGGCAGCCGTACGCGGTTCGAGACTTTTCAAAGCAACATGCGCGTACTCGTAATTGGCAAGTCAAAGCGGCACACCCGAAGGAATGTCCTGCTGGCCCGAGGTTTTGCAAATCTGGGCCATCGCGTCGTCCGACTGAATTATTCACGTGCACGTTCGCTTGCGGGGAGGCGCCTGGCTGACTTTTACATGCAGCTTTGGGTCACTGTCTTTCGACCTGACCTGATCCTGGTGGCCTCAACCGACATTCCTCCCAGAATGCTTTCGCGCTGGAGAAGCTTCTCGCGAGTTGCAATCTACTACGCTGATTACACTGACCCGCTGTCGGCACGAATCGTGAAGTGTGGCCGAAATGCAGATCTCTTCTTCATCACTAATCGGGGTCAGATCCCGGCGTTGTATGAGGAAGGTGTTAAGGAGGTGCATTTCGTCACCGGAGGCTGCGATGCAAAAGTCCATCGCCGGGTGTTTCGGGTGCCCGAACGTTTTCAAAGCGATGTCGCTTTTATCGGTAGGCCATCCCCCACTGAACGAGTTGAATTCTTGCGGGATTTGCAGGCGAAGTTCCAGGTGAAGATCTGGGGACCAGGCTGGGAAAATTACGGGTTGAAGAGCTGTCAACAACACGTAGACATTCGTGATTACCGGAGAATCTGTGCGGGAGCGCGCATAGTGATCGGCTACGATGCCACGGATCAAGTTGAGCTTTATTTCTCCAACCGGACATGGTTGACGCTGGGATGCGGCGGATTTCTGCTGACGCGGTACGTTCCGAGCCTGGAGCGGTTGTTTGTCCGGCGCAAGCACCTCGACTGGTTTGGCTCGATGAGCGAATGTGCGGAGCGTATTGAATATTATCTTGCCAACCCGCAGGAGCGAGAACAGATTGCACAAAACGGCCATGCTCACGCCCATCAGAATTACCGGTTCTCCGACGTGGCCCAGGCAATTCTGGCCGCGGCTTTCCAGAAGCAACGGGAACAGGTTAACCCGCTCTCCGTCGCACCCATCTTGTGATCCAGAGACGAAGTTGAGGATGGCAAGGAGGGAGTACATGGCTGAAATAAGCGGACAGAAACTCTCGCCGCTGCGCGCTGGCCAGAGAAAGTCTCAGCAAATTCCGCTCAATCCGAACAAGATCCGTCAGTCTGCTATGCCATGCGGATCTGCGCCGGGCCCTTTGAAAGTCAATAAAGCGAATCGACCCTGTGTTCTGATCCACGAGAATATGGTGGGGATGCAGCCCGCGATGAACCAAGCCGGCTGAGTGCACTACGGCCAATGTGCGTCCGATTCCGTGGGCCAACTGAGATAACAGGGATGGCTCAAAAGAACCCATCCTTGAAAAGCAATGGTGAAGGTCTATGCCATTTTTTACGCCGCTGACCGCAAGCAAAGCTCTGCGGCCGCAGGTCTTTAGAAAAAGAGGTTCAGGAGAAACCTGGGCCCCATGGAGCATCTTGAGGGCCTCCCATTCTCGTCTCGACCTGCATACCAGTCCGAAACCGGCCCAATAACTGTTGAGGTACTCGCGCCATCCGGTGCGAAGTCCGTCCTTGAGAAAGAGGATTTTATTTTGAACTTCAAGCAAGCTCACATGCGCCGTCCGCGACCGGTGGGTTCTCACACGCAACAGTTTCATCGGGTTCGGACATCCGGGATTTCCCTGAACCAAGCGATCCAGGGCTATGGGCTCGGTGAAGAACTTCCTCGGTTCGCAAGCTTTCACGACGGTGTCCTTCTGAGCGCCAGGCCCGTTTCCCTGACACGGACGTAAGAAGCGTAGAACGGGTAGCCGTGTGCCTGCTTGGAGGGAAGCCGCTTCCATCGTTTGTAGCACCAATGCCAGAATTCCGGCTTGTCGCGGATTATTCGTTCGCAATAGTCCAGGCATCGCTGTGTAATCTCACGCACATCGTCCTCAGGCGACTGGCGGCGGCTCCCCTGAATCTCATTGCTGAATGTCAGCCGGAATTTCCCACGGCCAAGCGGGTGAGCGACTGCATATATGATGGGTGCTCCCGTGCGTACGGCCAGTCTCGCTGCTGCGGAGTCACTGAAAACACTCAGGCCGAAAAATCTTACCCAAACCCCTCCGTCACGACGGGGATTGAGGTCGTTGGCAAAAGCAACGCGCTCTCCATTTCGCAGCGCCCTCAACGCGACGCCGGCGGCGCGATGGCGCGGCACTGTCCTGTTTCCAGAATGTGCACGCAATTCATTAAAGACCCGATCGCAAAAAGCGTCGGAGATCGATTGCACCACGACGGTAAAAGGCTCTCCCAGCAGCCCGATGGCCAGTCCCACCATTTCCCAGTCGCCATAGTGGAGTGTGAGGCCGATGAGGCCTTTTCCACGCGAGTGCATTTCGCGCAGTCGTTCCAGTCCCTTCCAATCCACTTCCACCAGCCGCTTGAATTGTGCCGGATCCAACCGGGGTGTCCAAAAGTGAAGCAGCAGAGTGGACGCAAAATTCTGAAGCGACGCGCGCACGATTGTCCGTTTTTCCCGCCCGCTCTTTTCAGAGCCAAACGCAGCCTCCACGTTGGCCATGCCGACGCGCCGCCAACCCGGCATCAGAAAATAACCCGCGCTGCCAGTCCATTGTCCGATGCACCACACCAGCGTGCGAGGTAAGCGAGGAATGATCGCCTTGAGCATCAGTATCCCCAGGCTGGCCAGACCATGACGGATCCTTATCCAGGCGCGACTATGTTTGTTGCGTGGCGACATGCATTTTAACTTAGTTCAGGCCGGATGACCCGGGGCAGTACCCGGTTTTTCAACTCATATTGCTTCAAGGCAAAGCCTCCAGACCCGGTTAGCTCTGAATAATTACGTGACCCCGGCGAGAGCTGAATACGGACCAATTCAGAGTAAATCGCGCAACGTCGAATTAACTCCGCGTGAGAACCGATGTCGGCAATTTCCCCTTGGCTGAGTACCAGAATGAAATCGGCGTTGACCACGGTGCTGAGCCGGTGAGCAATGGCAAACACTGTGCATCGGCCCCGCAAGAACTGAAGTGCTTTCTGAATTTGCTCTTCTGATTCAGTGTCGATTTGATTGGTCGCCTCATCAAGAATCAAGATAGAAGGATTACGCAAAATAGCCCGGGCGATGGCAATCCTTTGTTTTTGCCCGCCGGAAATCCCCCACCCGAGCTCCCCCAGTTGCGTCTGGTACCCCTGTGGAAGGTGTGAGATAAACTCATGTGCCTGTGCCATACGTGCAGCCGACTCGATGGCCTGTAAATCTATCTTTGAGCTTCCGTAGGCAATATTTTCAGCGACACTACCCTGGAAAAGCACCGGGTCCTGCGGTACGAAGGCAATGAGGCGGCGCAGAGTCGAGAGCCCGACGTCTCTGATATCGATTCCATCAACAAGTATCCGGCCCGAACCGACGTCAAAGATACGAGGCAAAAGACTGACCAACGTGCTCTTGCCTGCTCCATTGGCCCCCACCAGCGCTACAAAACTTCCAAACGAAACCTCGAAAGAAATATCTCGCAGCGCTGCTCGGTGATGCCCGGGATAAGTAAAACCCACCTGATGGAACTGGATGCTTTTCTTATGGCGCTGGATAAAAGGAGCTGCGGAGGTATGTGCGTCCTCTTCAACCGGCAGCCGCATGAGGTCAAGAAGCCGCTCCGCTGCAGCACCCGTTTCCTCAATTTTGTTGGCAAGCTTGGTCAGCGGCTTGATGCTTTGGCCGGCGACTGCCAAAGCCAGCAATGCAGTCATAAAGCTAGAGGGATCGACACCCTGTCGGAAAATCTGCCAGGCCGCAGCGCAGAAAGAAAGGCTGACAAAGAAAATAGTGACGATCTCAACCAGGGGAGATGAGAGCGATTTTAAACGGTTGAGTGAGTGCTCTTCCCGCAGCAGATCCCTATTGACGGTGCCGAACCTTTCCTTCTCCCATGCTTCAGCCTGCTGCAGTTTGACCACCTGCAATCCTCGCAGGGCCTCGTCGGCGCTATGAAGCAACCTGGCGTGTTCGTGAAGAACCCGATGCGAGTGCCGGCGTATGGAAGACCCAAAGCGCCGCACCAGCAACATCATTCCTGGCGCACTCACCAGCGCTGTCAAGGTAATTCGCCAGTCGACCAGGGCGGCAACAGTGACTGCTGCCGCTGCCTGGCAGAGATCCCCCAGCCCCTTTCCCAAAATTGCCGTAAATCCGGAACTTAAAACCGCGCAGTCCGAGATGATGCGGCTGATAAGACTGCTTTTGCCGATTTGCGTGATTGAGAGGATTGGAGCGCGCACCAGACGCTTGAAAATGCGCTCGCGCCACCTTGCCGTAGCTTTGAGGACCGCCGAGGCTGTTGCCAACTCATGACCAAACCGTGCCACGCTTCCCAAAACAGCCAGGAAAAAAATAAAACCTATGACGCTCACAAACGCCCAGAACGGATCGGCGGGGACGATTTTGACCACAACTCTGCCGGCCTCAGGGAACCCGAATTGAGCAATCTGGTCCTGAATCAGCTCGCCCGTTGATCTTTTTTCTTTCAAAAGCAACTGAAAAACAGAACGGGTCATCCCCAGACCCGCTCCCAACGAGGCGGCTGAAATCAAAGTTGCGGCGCAGGCCAGTAGCAATTGAGGTTTGAATGAGAGAAGAACGGACGCAGCTTTCCAAAATGGTTTCACTTGTCACTCCATTCTTTGTCAAACCGGATCGAGGTTCGCAAAGGACAACTTGTCGATCACTTCTTCAGGCCCCAGAGCTTGAAGACAGCGCCTTCGGCATCGCGGCAGCAGGCAAGTATCGCATCCTGCGGGGCGAAGAATGTGTCCGCGTCCGGGAGGCCAGGGCCCGGTGCGACGGGGATCCGTAGGCCCGTAGAGAGCCAGAAGAGGTGCCCGCGTGGCGGCGGCTATGTGCAAGGGCCCCGTGTCGCAGCCTACCACCGCCTCTGATAACTCGAAAAGAGGTTTCAGCTCCCGGAGGCTCAGCGCGCCAAAGAATAAACGCAGCCTTTCAGGCCTTCTGACTTTGCTGGCGATCCTCTGGGCTAGAGCCGCCTCTCGGGTACAGCCAGCCAAAGCTATTATCTTTCCTCGATCCGTCAGCCAGTCAGCTAGCGTGGCCCAGCAAGCCTCCGGCCACAGTTTGGAATCCCAACTGGCCGCCGGCAGCAGGGTGTACAAGCCGGAATTGCCGGATCCTATCAGGCCTGCCACCTTTCGATGATCGGCCTCGCTGCTGTACAGGTTAAGTTTCGGTGCGCTGGGCCTTGCCAGGCCGAGAACGTCCAGGGGCTCCAGGCAAGCCTCAACTGCATGGCGCACAGTCCGCCGCCGGTGGGGCAGTTGATGCTCAATGAAAGGAAACATTCCTCGACCGATCTTTTTCCTTGCCCGCGAAAGCAACAGCAGCAGGTAACTGCGCCCTCTGCCCTGTAAATCAATGGCCAGATCAAAGGTGGTTTTTCGGAGTTCGGAAACGAGAGCGGTCAAACGTCTTGCGACAGGGGACACACTTGAATTGCCAAAAGGATCACGAGGGAACAGCAGCAGCTCGTCTACGTCCGGGTGACCTTCCAACAGCGAAGACATGCCGGCGTCAACAGCCCACGTGATGCGGGCTCCTGTCACGGCTTTGAGTTGCCGCACGGCAGGGGTACTCATGACGATATCTCCCACCGAGGATAGCTTTATAATCAGGATTCTCTGGAGCACTCCTTATACATATGACACAGCATTGAGCCCAAATAGAAGAATTTCATGAGCGAAAGCTGGATACTGTGGACACTTGGAAAGGGCTACGCGGGATCGATTCTCAAGACCTGCGAGTGGGTCCGCGCTTCACATGAGCCGGACGAAACGGCGGTCATCTCCAATGATTTCTTTGGCATCAACGTTGCCGCCAGCCCGGAGCCTGATTCGGCGGATATCATTGTCGCGCGATTAAGAGAGTTGGGACTCCGCCATGTGCGAATGGATTTTGGTTACTGTTCATTCGATTCCTACCCGGAAGACCTGTTTGTGAGATTGACAGAAGAAGGCTTTCGTGTGTCGGTTCGACTGGTGCCTCCACCGGAGGAAGCCTGCCGGCTTCACTCAGACTCGCAGCGCCGTAAAAAATGGGGGTGTTTTGTTGAGAAGGCGGCTGAGCGCTTGCACGATCGTCTTGAGCTGCTGGAAATCGGATCTACTCCCAACCGCTCGCGCTGGTCAGGGTTTGGCCCGGGAAACTACCTGGAAGCATGGTCGCTGGCCTGCGTGGCTCTGGCTGGATCGAAGATTCCCCTGGGAGGTCCCGGTGTTTCAGATTTTGAGCCTTTCCACAATGCAGCCCTCTTGAGGGCCATGGCTTCCCTGGGAAGAGTTCCCGACGTCCACACCGACCAGCTTTTTGTAGAGCGTGTAACGGAACCTGAAGCATACGATCACCGCATTGCAGGGTCTGGAATAGGCCGGCTGCTAAAGTTCAATCTGATCAAGAAGGCGCACGTTTTGTCGGCAATCTCGAGAGACTTTGGGATCGGTCGCACTTTTTGTACCCATGTTTGTTGGAGCCGTCGGCGCGTCCAGCGGGTGCAGGAAGATTTTGAATCAAAACAAGCGGACTATCTGGTTCGCTACTACTTGCTGGCGGCTGCGTCGGGAGCACTGCACAGAGTTTACTGGGGACCCCTTTCAGGACAGCGTGAAGGACTGCTGGATGACGGCACCACGCATTATCCCGCTATTCCGCGTGTTGCTTTTCATGAGCAAAGTTTTGGGCAACCTTCTTTATGGAGGTCTCGACCTGCTTTTGCCGCCCTGGCCCATCTGGTACGCACATTTAGTGGAGCGCGCGTGTCTGGCGCATGCACGGGTGAAAATGCGCGGCTGCTCGAAGTCGTGCTGCGGGACGGTGGAATCATTCATGTGGGTTGGACCAGGGATAGGGGGGCGTTACCTCTTGCTGAGATTTATAGCCCGGCTCATCTGCAGCATGCTGTGGCACGCTCGCACATTGGAGCGCAGCTCCCGGCTGAGCACGCCGCCTTAACTGAAACGCCGGTATTCTTGCACTGGCGTGGCGAACTTGCTCCTCCTCTGCCTGGGCTGACTCAAATAGACCAGAAGAAGTTTTTCATAAGCATCCCTGAGCCTACGGTCGGTCACTGGAGCAACGAAAGCTACGAGGGTGTTGCAGCAGAACATCTTCTGCAGATCCTGGCGGGCTCGAGCACTACCATTAACCCGGAGCACTTGGAGAGGGTTGTTCCCGCACTGATTTATCGCACGCGCCGCAATCGCGTCTGGAAGATAGGTCCCCCGGGTCACTCCCCCGCCCTGGTCATCAAGAAATTTCCGTCCGGGCGGAGAAAGAAAAAAAAGCCGTGCCGTAACTGGAATAATGCCTGCGAGCTGATGCGACGTGGAATCAATACTCCTCGCCCTGTGGGTTTTCTTGAGAGCCGCACTGGGAAAGATCCTGGTTATTTCGTATCAGAGAGTTTTGAGGGCGCCGCTTCCGCGCGCAGCTGCTTTGAGCGCCTGCGCGAGCCTGAGGGAACGCCGGAGATTCCAAGAGAGTTCCTGTTTGAGGAGATGGCTCTATTTGCCAAGAAGCTGCATGACCGCGGGGTTTACTACCGGGACCTTTCGGCAGGGAATCTTCTGGTGCGCCGTTCGTCTGTAGGGAGGATTAAATTCTCGTTGGTGGATCCGGGGCGCGCCCGCTTTTTCCGGAAGCCGCTGCCGCTGAGATTGCGGTTGGCTGATCTGATGCGCCTGGTCCATCCCTTGAGCTGGAAATGCCGTGAGGAGTTGGTGCGGTGTTATTTTGCCGACGACGGCAGATTCGATCGGCGGGTTTACTTTCTGGCGTTTGTTTATTATGACTGCAAGACGGCCGTGAAGCGTTTCTTGAAACGTGCGGGACAAAAGCGCAACGGTTATGGACCGCTCCTGAGGCGCATTCGACGCTAGCCCGTGCCGCGCAACTGTGCAAGGAGCAACTCTTTGGGAGTGCGGTCGCACGAGGCCGCTTTAAAAGCGGGCGACGCGTCGCCCGCGCTGAAAGCGGCGACCCATCGCCGCATCTCTGAAAGCGCGGGTCAAGCACATTCTCAGTTGCCCCCTACTTGCTCAGAAGCGACCCCCTTGATCAGTTTGCATCCCTTAGTCCCTGTTTTTTTACGGGTCTCCCCGAACCATCTCTACGCCCTCTCGGGGCATGAAAATATTCCGGAACGTGTCGCATTCACTCCCCAGACCTCTTTCGGGTCTATGCGGCGATCGCGCTCACGCCCCGCAACAGAGCTTTTGTCTGCTCGCCGG
>JACQSY010000111.1 GCA_016211085.1 Acidobacteriota bacterium
GATCTGCAGTATTCCGGAAAAGTATTGCGGAGATTCTCTCAGTTTGGCGCCGACCGTGGGGAACAATATGTGCACGAAAAGATGGCAATCGAATGGGCCTCGCAGGCCTCATCACCAGGCGAACGCAGTCGCCGCTTGAAAGCCGTGATTCGCTTCGCGCGATACGCCAAAGCAGAAGATGATCGCCATGACATCCCATCCGACGGCATTTTCGGCTACCACAAGAATCGGCGCGTTCCTTTCATTTTTTGCCTCCTCAGCAAAATCTGTGGGTCCATTCTGGCTCTGGTAGAGCGCCAAGCGTATGATAGAGAGCAACTTCAGCAGCTCTGAAAGTCCGAAATCCATACGATTTTCTGGTAGTCAGTTTCAGCTTGTTATTGAGACCCTCCATGACTCCGCTGGAAATGGTCCCTTTGGCGCGAAACCAGTTGAGCAGAAGCTCTCTGTGAGACCGCAACATGCGGGCGACCTTCTTCATGGGTTCGATCTTCGAAAGCATCGTGCGTTTACACCAGCGATCGAGAAACACTCCGGCATAGTAAGGACGAACATAAGTCCAGAAGAATTGAAAATCTTCCTTCAGCAAGTAGCTGCGTACCGCCTTCAGGTTGTAGCGGAGGAGATCGCTCAGTTTGATTTCCTGATTGGGCGTAAGATTTTCAGGCCGCTTAAGCAGGCACCATCGAGAATGTGTAAGGATGGGGAACATTCCTTTCGCCTTCAGCGCTCGTGCTTCCTTCGCCCGCACTTCATCGATGGCCTTGTTCATGTGCATAGCGATGTGAAAGCGGTCCAGGACGTGGATGGCCTGACTGGCTTTCTTGGCGATGACCAGGAGATAGGGTTTCCACATATCGCTGCAGACGAAGAGCAACTGGGCCGACCGTTCCTTGCCAAACATCCGGAAGAAGCGCATCAGGGTTTTGATGGTCCGGTCCTTTCCCACCCACAACAAGCGTTTGCATTCCGTGTCGATCTGGTAAACCACGGTGAGGTACTTGTGACCCCTCTGCCAGAGAACCTCGTCGACTCCGATCGATTGCACGTTGGACAGGTCCCGGTGCGCCAAGCCCCACTGGACAGCCCATTCCACGGAGTGGAAGACCTTCTCCCAGGTCGTGCAGAAGGCGGTTGCTGTTTCCTTCCAGGAAAGCTTTCGGGCCCAGGCTGCCAGAAACTGCATGTAGGTTCTCGTCAGCGTGTTTTTCCCATCGGCCCACGGCACGATTTCAACCCTCACGCCGCAACTCCGGCAGTCTACGCGCCGCATTGCGTAGGCGAAATAGACGGCAATATTCCACAGCGGCACAAACTCGAACATCCTCGGCGCAAGGGTGTCGTAACAGCATCCCGGACTGCCACAACCGGAGCAGATCGCCTTGCTGTTGGCTCGGGCGAGGATTTGGACGAGGATGGCAAGATTCTCTTGGCCGGAATCCAGCCAAACGATGTCTCCGTACACAAAGGACTTGAACTTCTGCACCCGATTCAGAATAGTCTTCAATTGCATCCTGTGCTTCTTTCCCGCATGGAAAACTTTTCGCGAAGCAATCCAATACAGGATTGGGCGCAGGATGCGCTACATCATTCTTCTCGGGTGCCGCTTTTCCTTCCGTGTTGGCGTTCCGGTTTTCCTGTTTTTCAAAAGAGAGAGACCAGTAGGGCCTGTGGGAATGTGGGAAAGTCGAGCCGCTTTTTGGCGAGACTTTTCCAAGCGGCGGTGGGAATCCGCGCTTTTTGCGGATTTCCACGGACGCGTCATTTCCATCAGGCCAAATCATGGTCGTTTTACCCACAGATTCCGCTGAAGACCCTAACAATCGAGGTTGCACTTCCATTCTGTGAACAGGTAAGCGATGATCGGGTGAAACTCGCATCTTTCGACTCTTGACATCCGTTTGCTACTACGCCAAAATAATAGTTTGTTGTCCAACTAACATTATGGCACGGACGAGTGACAAACGTGAAAAACTGGTGGCGGCCGCCAAGGCTCTCATCCACCGCCAAGGGTTGACCGAAACCTCGTTGGCCGATATCGCACGCGCCTCTAAGGTGCCCCTGGGCAATATCTACTACTACTTCAAGACCAAGGACGACATCGGGTCAGCCGTCATCGGTGAACGTCTCTCCGAACTCGAGGCGATGCAAAACTTGCTCGACTCTGTCAGCGACCCGAAGGTGCGACTGCACAAAATGCTCGATTTGCTGTGCGAACACCGCAAGGACTACGCCGCCCACGGCTGCCCC
>JACQSY010000113.1 GCA_016211085.1 Acidobacteriota bacterium
CGCCAGAATCATTGATGAATGGTACGAACGAGCCAAAGAAAATTACGTTACCGATGCCGATTCGGAACTGCTGGGAATCGAACCGGAACTGAAACGCTTTCATGAGCGGTCCAATCACCGCATCAAATTCGCCAGAAAAGACGAGTTGGACGTGACATACGGCCTTCACGCTCAGGAAAAAAACGGTCAACTCCTGCTCGAATCCTCAGTAAATAACAAATCGGAACGCTTTGATTACGAGGGCTTTGTCAAGCGGCTGGAAGCTCATTACTGGGAGAGCCGTTTTGAGAAGCCGTGGACAGATCCGGATTTTGATCATTTTGCATATGGCGACTTGCTCGAATGCGAGCCACGCATGGGACGGTCTGTTTCTCTCGATCTTCGAGAAGAGAAAGCGGACATCATTCGACTCTCCTTCAGCGTCAACCGGAAGTACGAAGAGTTGCTGCTGGGCCGCACCGACGTTTTGCAAGACCTGGTTGAAAACTATTGCCTGGCTCCGCTCCGTAGAATCTACGCTGAGTCCTATCACGGTCAGTAGACAAAACTGGAATGAGATCGACCCTTTTTAACCGACCATGACAAACGAAGAGGAAGAACAAAATCGCCGCATCCAGGAATTTCTCAATACAGAATTTAGCTGGAGGATCTCTGCGGGGGAGTGCAATTTCCTGATCTCATTGTTGGCGTACCTGGTTCAAGCTAACCCTCCTTTTGTCGTGAACCAGAAAGGCGAAAGAGAATCTCTCAACTATCAAAGCATCCGCTCGATTGTTCTCCTTAATGAGAAATTGAACAGCCAACTGCAGCATTATGCCGCCGAGGCGGCTGTGATCCTCGACGAATCCAAGCCGGTTACTGAAAGAGTCCAGTAGCCCTTTAAATTCTGCAAAGTGCGCTCATAAGCTTGGAGCGGAACCTTTCTCCTCCAGATTGCGCCGAGGGCTTTACTCCAGCGAACTGTTGAGAGAGCGATTGGCCAGCCAGTAGGAAACGCCAGCAAAGATCAAGAAGCCTGCGGATTCCCAACTCTTTTCGAACCAGGTGCCCGGTCCATAGGTGAAGTGACGCAGCAGGTCGATTTCCCACGTAATCGGATTCCAGTAGGCGGGCATTTGAACAGAAGGCGGAAGCTTGTCCAAGGGATAAAACAAATCGCTGATAAACATTAATAAGATATACAGCGAGGAGGTGGTTGTATGATACGCGTTGAAACCTCGGATACTCAGCGCCAGCCAGGAAAAAAAGAAGTACCATCCTGCGGTTCCCACCACCAGCCAGAAGACGAGGCCCTGGATACGCATGAAATCCAGCGGCACCTCAAGCACGTATCGCGCCGCCAGCAGGCAGAGGGCACTGCCGGCCAGACTGAAAAGTGCATTGAACAAGAATCTGCCAAACATCAAATCACGGCGGGCAAAAGGATAGGTCAGCAGCTCGTGAAAAATGCCGGATTGAATATCTTCAAAGAAGGTGTAGGAGGAGTTCATGGCTACGCTAAAGGTGACCATGGCCAGGACCCCACCCAGGAAAAACAGCGGGTAATCAATGTTGGCCATTTCAATGCTGAACCAGCGATCGAGGCTGGCTCCAAAAATCAACAGATAAATAACCGGGACCACAACATCCCACAGCGGCAACACAGGATTGGTCAAGCGGATCCGGTATTCTCGATAAGCATTGGCGAGCACGAATCTCACTGGCGGTACAACTCCAAAAAAATTTCTTCAAGGTTGGCGCCATGTATTTCAAAATGTTCTAACGGCCACTTTTCTGAAAAGGCGGCGATTTTGCGAATCCACTCGTCGGCGCCCCCGCTGACCACCATGATGATCTCGCCCGCGGATTCTTTGAGCTGTCTGGGTCCCAATTCACGCAAGCTTTTCAGTGCATTGGCATCCGCCTTAAGAAAGCGAAGTTGCACCCTCAGCAGTCTTTTTGACAGCAGCCTTAGCTCCGCAAGAGTTCCAGAAGCCAATTCGCGTCCTTTATCCATCAAAATCATCCTCTGGCACAGGGATTCCGCCTCGCCCAGGAGCTGGGTGGTCAGGATCACTGTCCTTCCCTGTTCAGCCTGTTCCTGAATCTTCTTAAGCGTGGCCGTCTTAATCAAGGGATCCATCCCGGTGGTGGCTTCATCCAGGAATAAAATGGGCGTTTCCACCATTAGGGCCTTGGCGACTTGTACCCTGCGTTTAAAGCCTCCGGAAAGGCTCTGGGCACGCTGCTTCAAAACCGGCCGCAGTTGAAGAAGTTCAATGTAAGACCCGGCCCTGCGTGCGGTCTGGGACCTGGAATAACCGTGAAGCAGGCCATAAAGCAACAGGTTGTCCCAAACCGAAAGCATGGTCTCCACGGAATTCTCCTGAAGGACCGCCGCCAGGCGGCGTCGTACCTGAAGCGGATTGCGACACACGTCAAACCCATCGACCAGCGCGCGACCACCGCTCGGTTTCAAGATGGTGGAGAGTACTTTGACGACGGTGCTCTTTCCAGCTCCATTGGGACCGAGAAGGCCGAAGATCTCCCCGCGCCGCACGGCGAAAGTGAGCTCATCGACAGCGGTAATTCGACCAGCGCCTCTTGTGTAGACATGCTTGAGTTGTTCCACCTGGATAATCTCGTCCGGCATGATGGGTCATTATACGTGCCGCCGGCACGAGGCCACAGCCGACAGCGCTTCTTGACGCTTTTGAATTTTGCTGATTAGGATGATTCCTATGACTTCCAAGAGCTTTGAAGAACTCCAAGGAGCAATCAAGACAGAGTGTCAACGCAAAGCGATTACAGGGGTGCAATTTCCCGCCGAGAGTGCCATAAACGACATGAGGCGCTTGGCCGATGCTCCCCGTGGCGGAGGCCATTTCACCATTGATTTCAGAAGTGAAGATGGCCAAGTCATATTGGGCTTTCGAACGGCCGACCGCTATCTGAACGAATCCATTGAGCAACACATCCTCCACGTTGCCGACGGATCCATGGAAGAGTTTCTTGAAGAGGGACTCGACAGGGTGGGTCTGGAGGGGCGCTTCGGCGTGGACCACTATCGCGATCAAAAAGAATTTTGTTTCACCACCACCCTTGCGCCCGGCAGTCACGAAATCATCTGCGACTTGCTACGGGCTTACCTGGCAGCTTTTGAACCCCTTGTTGGTTGATCTGAACCACTTTGACCTCTTTGCGCGGCCTCTATCTCCGGGATCAATTGCCTTTTGCATATTGTGAAAGCTTGCGGCGTTCATTTATAATCCCCCGCTGGACCGCAGGGGAGTCGTATTTTCACCCATTGGGCTGTGTGTTTTGCAGCATGACGAGGTATGCCGGTCCCGTTAACGAGAGTTGGTACAGAGTCGCCCTGCGGCGATAGGCTCGTGAAAGGATCACAGCCGCTTGCAGCCAGGATCTCAAGTCCACTGCAGTACCCCCAACTCCATTCCAGGCTCCCGGCGTTCACATGAGGTGATGGCCGGGATGATTTTTTTATAAGGGAGACTTTCAATGATCAGCCGTGCGGAAGTTCAGCGGAGATATGAGAATATTCGAGCCGCGATGCAGCCTGAAGGTATTGAGGCACTTCTGGTATGCGGAAATCAGTACTCAGGATTCGAAGGCGCCGTACGCTATGTATCCGGCTTTGAAATCGTTCATCGCTATGCGTATGTCCTGCTCTCATTGAAGGAAGAGCCCAAGATTATCTTCCCTCGAGAAGCGCGATGGATTGGCGATAAGAAGAAGCCATGGGTCCGCGATCATGTCTGGGCCGAGAGCCCCGGTGCCTGGATCAAGAATTACGGTCGCGACCATGGCTGGAAAAAACTCGGCATATACGGTATGAAACACGTCCTGGCTGCGTGTGACTATCAAGAGCTGGCTACGGCTCCTTTCGAACTGGTTCCCTTTGACTTCCAGTTCGACATGGCACGGGCCGTGAAGAGTGAGGAAGAACTGGTCCATGTGCGCCGCAGCTTTGACCTCATTGAAAAGGGATTTTGGGCGCTTTTAGAAGCGTATAAGCCTGGGAAGACTGAAGCACAGATTATGGCGCCGTGTGTGGAAGTTTTCTTTGCCGGGGGCGCCGGTCCCCGCATGATGAACATCATCCTGTCGGGGACGAACGGGGAAGCGGAGGCTCACTTCAAGGTGCCGGGAGACCGCGTCGTCAACCCGGATGACTTGCTACTTTATTCTCTGGAGATCACCGAACTCGAAGGTTACTGGGTGGAATTCTCCCGTGCTCTCATTCAAAGAGAAACGAGCGCCACGACTGCTCTGATGAAGGAAGCTTACCCCCAGGCTATGGAAGCTGCTCGCAAGCTGATGCGCGAGGGCGAGAAGGCCAGCAGTGTTCATAAGGCGGCAGCCGATATCTTTGCCGACTACGGGTTTGAGTTGGGACACCTTTCCGGACACTCGATCGGAGTCACCATGATCGAACACCCGGCTTTGGGTGCTAACGTCGATGTAACCCTGAAAGAAAACATGGTGTGCTCTTTCCATCCTCAGGTCGTGGACCAGCGGGGAGAAATATGCCTTTATACGCAGGACACGTTCAGGATTGGCAAGACGGAAGGTGAGAATTTTTCACGGATACCCTGGCGGTTCTTTAGCGGTGAAGAGCGGCCTTCTGATCTGGAAGCGTTGATTGCCGAGACCCAAAGTGTGACGACCGCCACTCCCACCACCCTGAAACGAGCCAGATGAAGATCAACTTGGAGGAGATGCGATGAAGATCTGTGTTGTCGGCTGCGGTGCGGTGGGCAGTCTTTTTGCCGCTCACCTGGCCCGCCTGAGCGATGTTGAGGTGTGGGCTTACGATGTCTTTGAAGCCCATGTCCGCGCAATCAATGAGAAAGGTCTGCGCTTGACTGGGGCCGCCGATTTTACTGCGCGCCTGAATGCCAGGACCAACCCGAAAGAAATCCCGCGCTGCGACTTTGGCATTGTGGCCACCAAAGCCACCCACACGCGCCATGCCATTTCTGCAACGGCCCATGTATTTAATGAAAAGAGTGCCGTGTGTTCTGTCCAGAATGGGGTGGGCAATGAAGAGATCATTGCCGAATACGTAAAGTTTGTCATCCGCGGGACTACTTTTCCGGCAGGACATGTGATCGAGCCTGGGGTGGTAGGCTATGACATAAAAGGAGACACTTGGGTCGGTCCCTTTGAACCTACCAACACCCCCATGGAAATGGTCAGGCAACTGGCCGAAGCCATAACGCGGGGCGGAATGAATACGCTGGCTATGCAAGACGCCAGGGGAGCTCAGTGGTCAAAATTGATCTTTAACGCTTCAACTAACCCGGTGGGCGCACTGACAGGCCTGCATCACGGAGCGGCTACTTTTTTTGAGCCCACCGGCCAACTGTTTTATGACCTAATGGACGAGGGTATCGCAGTTGCCCGAGCGCTTGGCATTAAACTGCACGACGACCCCAAGCAAATGGCGCAGAAGGCTGCCAAGGCACCTGGAAAGCACAAGGCCAGCATGCTTCAGGACGTGCTGGCGCAACGTCAAACCGAAGTGGATTTCATGAACGGTGCCATCGTCGAGTGGGGAAAAAAGGCAGGCGTCTCCACGCCCCTAAACAAAGCCTTGTGGAGCCTGGTCAAAGGTCTGGAGCATTCCTGGACCAATCCCTAACCCGTAATATCCGCCATATGTGCGCGTGAGCTTTCACTACTGCATAAGGCCCTAAAAAGGAGGATACAAAATGAGTGTTCCTTTCAGGATCGGTGTTCTGCAATTGAGCATGGAGCCGGTCCATGAAACAATTCAGATGGCAAAGGCGTGTGAAGAAGCAGGTTTTGACACCTTCTGGTTGGCGGAGGCGTACCCATGGTGGCGAAAGCACTCCATGGAGGCACGCTCCTGCACTGCAGTAACCGCGCTGATCGCGCGCGAAACTAAAAGGATCGGCGTGGGCTGGGGAATCATCTCGCCCTATACTCGTCACCCGGTTCAAATTGCCATGGAAGCTCGCATTATGCAGGAACTTGCAGGTGAACGCTTCCTGTTGGGAATCGGAGCTTCCAAGATCTTTATGAAGCACTCCGGAGAAGGTGAGAAGGGAAAAACCGCTGGACCCGCCGTGGTGATGAAAGAAGCAATTGAGATTGTCAATGGAATCCTCGAAGGTAAAGCGTTTACCTACCACGGGCAAATCTTCCAAGCGGAGGTCCCCCCGCTCAAAAACGATGCGCATGTACCGAAGGTCAAGTCAGCCACCTATTTTGGAGCGACTGGACCGGTGCTGCAGAAGCTGGCAGGATCCCACACCGATGGTCTGCTGACGGCAAGCATCACTACTCCGGGCTTCGTGCGCTATTCGCGCGTCAACATGGAAGAAGGCGCCCGCAAGGCCGGCAGAGACCCCGGCAAGCTTGACCTCGGGTCGGTGGTCGTGGGATCCGTCGACAAGGACTCCAGGAAGGGCAAGGAAGGCGCTCGTGAGATGGCCGCCATGTATTTGGCAAACAAGGTGCAAAATATCAAAGGGTCCGCCGACGTGATACTCGAGAAGGCAGGGCTGACCTTTGATGAAATTTCACCCATTGCCGATGCAATGGAGCGTGGCGGGCGAAAAGCTGCAGCCCAGGCGGTGACCGATACCGTCTTGAAAAAGGTGACGCCTATTGCAGGCGATCCGAAAGAGTGCATTGATCGCATAGAGGAATACCGCGACGCGGGTTGTACTCACATCATGCTCGAGATCTGGGGTGACAACCGGCTGGAGCAGGCTCGTCTGTTTGGAAAAGAAGTACTTCCTTACTTGCGCAAACGTTGATCAAGGACCAGGCCGGGCAAACGGCACAGTTCATAGCGAATTCACAGCCAGCTTCTAACGGGCGGCCAACAGGATGGCCCCGGACGAAGCGAAGCGCAGGCCTGGGAAACGCGGCGTATTTGTCTCCCGAGACTCTCTAGGACGGGGCTAACTGTTGCACGATTTCTTTGAATTCAAGGTCGCTGAGCAGACCGCGTTTCTCAGTCGCCCGGCGCTTAACTTCGGCCAACACCTGGAGACGTTGTCCCTCGGGAATCACTAGGCCCAGCTGTTCCGCCTTGATCTCAATGCTCGAGATTCCGCTTTTCTTGCCCAATACGATTGAACGCGTGGCCCCCACCAACTCTGCTGAGAACGGCTCAATCGCCTCAGGTATGTGGAACTGCATGGCGACCGCCCCGCTCTCGCGCATGAAGAGATTTTCACCAACGACCGGTTTCCAGGCATCCACCTGGTAACCTGCGACCTTTTGCACGAATTGCGAGGTTTCCCGGATCTTGGTGAGATTCAACTCCACCGGTACTCCGTAAAGACAGCGCAGCGCCATTGCAATTTCGCCGATGTCGGCATTTCCGGCACGCTCCCCCATGCCATTGATGGTACCGTGAATCCAGGTGGCTCCTGCACGAACGGCCGCAACCGCGGAAGCCGTTGCCAATCCGAAATCATTGTGTCCGTGAAAGTGAATAGGGATACGGGGACCCACCCACTCCCGCATGCTCTTGACCAAGAACTCCACAGCCTCGGGAGTGCATGCGCCAATGGTGTCCACCACCACTACCTCGTCTGCTCCCGCTGCAATCGAAGCCTGATAGACCTCCTTTAAAAACGCTGGTTCCGTGCGGGTGCCGTCCACGGCAAACGAGGCTACCTTGATTCCATGCTCTTTGGCATGCTTGACCGCCTCTGTTAGCCTTCGAATTGCCTCTGACTGAGACACGCCGTACGCCTTTAGCTTGATGCTGCTGGTGGGCACTTCGATAACAGTGGCATGAGCCCGGAGCCGGATCAACTCGTCCACGTCCCCTTTAACAGCTCTCGAGAAACCCCAGATCTCAGCCTTTAGACCTGCTTTTATGATCAGTTCAAAAGCCTCGGCGTCTTCCGGGGAGACTCGCGGGAACCCCGCCTCAATCCTACTGACGCCCAGTTCGTCGAGCTTGGAGGCGATCTGGAACTTCTGGACGGGGTCGAGCACGACGCCGACGGTTTGCTCGCCATCTCTCAAAGTGGTGTCGTAAAAATGCACCACCTGGGAGTGAGGAAAAGCCGCTCTCACCGGCTGGTTTAGATCACTTACCCAGATTTTGTCAGCCAGCTGATTTACAGGCATTTTTACTCCTTCGCACCCAGTTTTTTTGCCTTGTCAGGATAAGCTTCCTTCCAGGAGACGACCGGGTTTCGTAGAATTCCAATTTGCTCAATCTCACACTCCATCACGTCGCCGGGCTTCAGGAACCAGGCCTCAGGATCATCGCTAAACGCCGCCACGCCTGAAACGGTCCCTGTCGAAAGCACATCACCCGCGCTGTAGCCCATTGCTGAGTAGTGGGCAAGGATCTGAGGGATGGTCACCGACATTTTCTTGGAGTGAGATTTTTGCCGCGGTTCTCCATTCACGCGCAGCTCCATGTAAAGATTATGCGGATCTTTGATCTCGTCAGCGGTGACGATATAAGGGCCCAGAGGACAGAAGGTGTCAATTCCCTTGCAGAGGCTGAAAACGCCTGATTCCATTTCGCGCCTTTGAATGTCGCGAGCCGTGATGTCGTTGAAAATGACATAACCGCCCACGTAGTCCATCGCTTCTTCGGGGCTGAAAAACTTCCCCGATTTCTTGAGCACAACCGACAGCTCGAGTTCATAATCCAGTTCGCGAGTCAGGTGCTCAGGATATATCACCGGTTCCTCGTGTCCGATAATCGCATCCACGTTCTGGAAAAAAACAATCCAGGGCCGCACCGGATGCGAGAATCCTGCCTTTTGAGCTTCCTCGTGATGCTCACGGAAATTGCCCGCAGTATGGAAAAACTTCCGGGGCTTTATAGGAGCTCTCAATTTTACCTCTTTGCTGGTGAAAACCAGCCGTTCTCCGCTTGGGCCCTGAGCGGCCGCTCCTCTGCCGGTCACGTGTTTGAAAGCGGCTTGAGCTGCCTTCAGACTTTTGTCGCCCCCCTCAAACAGCGAGAGCATGTTGGGGGGTACGCGGCAACTTGCCATCCGATAGTAGTCAGGCTCCCATTCCACGTCGCGGAGATAAAGCGCATAGGCAAGGTTGAGATCTACGATTTCATTCTTTTCCGTCAGAGCACCTATTCGGCTCTGATTCGGCCACGGTTCAAAAGTAACAAGACGCATTAATGTTCTCCTTCTTTGTGGCAGATCACAAAAAAAACGAAGTGTATTGACAAGCAAATAAGCTTGTCAATCTCCACCCTATGAGTCCCAGTTCGACATCTTGACGCTTTATAAGCCCTGTGGCAGAGTGGGTGGTCGCCCGGCTTTCCTTGGGCTGAGATGCTGCCCGAGGGCTGCGCTTCTCTCTTGAGGTTAACCGTGAGTCTCTGCAAGCTACTTCCCCTGGCAACTCTGTTGTTCCTCCCCCTGCCTATGGCAGCGCAGTCTCCTGAAGCGGCGGAAGTGTGGGTTCAGCTTTCTTCGGAAACGTCAGCCCCTAGTAAGGACGTTTCTCTTCCGCTTTATCTGAAGGTCCCCCCTGAGATGAAGTTGAGCCGGGTGGAAGCTCGAGTCATGTTTGCAGCAACTTGGCTGGACGTGAAAGAGGTCAAGATCGGAGAAGACGGCAGGCAGGCCGGAGTTTCATTGACACACGATGTGGAGAAGAATCCCGAGAAAACCGTGCTGGTGATCAAAGCCGGTCACAATGAAGGCGACTTCCTGCCTGAAGGGGAACTGGCGGTGCTAACTTTGCACGTGCGGCAAAGCGCCCCAGAAACCAGTCTGATCCTGGGTCTGGAGGCGCGGGCATGGAGTCCCAATTCGGCAGAGCCACTTTCTCACGTTCGTGCCTCTGAGGGGGTTTTGATCGTCACCCGGACCGGGACCCTTCCTGTGTTTGGCTGTTTTTTCTACATGCATTAGCCGTTTTCAACCCCCGGTGGCGCTGAAAAAAAGCGACGATTGTACCCTGTTTTTGTCGACAGGTTTTGAATGCACCCATATTTATATCTCCATAAATTCATGTTCCCGTATCGCCATCTTAGTCAATGGAAATTACAGGAGATAAATTACTGCAAACCATTGCTTGTAAACGTGTTAGTACCCGACCTGCACGCGTCATTTTTGGGCTTGACGTTCTTGACTCTATTCTGATGTACTATTAGAATTCGGGGCACTTATGTCAGCCATGAAAGGTCTCAAAGGTAAAGTAGCAATTGTTTCCGGCGGGGCAACCAGCATTGGCGCAGAGGTGGTTCGGGCCTTTCACAACGCGGGAACTCGCGTTGTGATTGCCGACGTGAAAGCGGAGGCCGGAGCCAAGCTCGCCAAAGAACTGGGCAGCGGCGTCGCCTTTCAACACACCGACATCACTCAGGACGATCAAATTGAGCACTGCGCCAGCAAGACAGTTGAGCTTTTTGGGGGCGTTGACTTCCTGATCAATGTCGCATGCACTTACGTGGACAACGGCATTGAGGCCAGTCGTGCCGATTGGCTGACGTCTTACAACGTCAACGTGGTCGGCGGAGTGATGTTTCTGAAAGCGGTTCGCCCTCACATGATCAAGCGCGGCGGTGGAGTGGTGGTCAACTTTGGGAGCATTTCGGCCAAAGTTGCTCAAACCGGTCGCTGGCTCTATCCGGCTACCAAGAGTGCCATCCACCAGGTCACGCGCAGTGAAGCGCTGGACCTTGCCAAAGACAAAATTCGCGTAAACACCGTTTCACCGGGCTGGACCTGGTGCACCTTACTCGATCAAATTTCAGGGCACAACAAAGCGAGAGTGAATCAGGTTGCCTCGTCTTTTCACATGCTCGGACGCATGGGCGAGCAGGAAGATGTGGCTCAAGCAGTTTTGTTTCTGTGTTCTGATCATGCAGCGTTTATCACCGGAGCCGATTTGCCGGTGGATGGAGGCTATTCGGCCATGGGTCCGGAACAGGCAGAGCCGGCCATTGGCAAAATCGCCCAGTAGAATCAATCAGCAAGAAAGAGGGCATGTTCAATGAGAAAAATCGCAATTATTGGAGGTGGGCAATCCGGCTTACAGCTTGCGTTGGGCCTCCAGAAACACGGCTATGAAGTCACAGTCGTGACGGACCGCACTCCAGAGCAGGTGCGTAAAGGCCGCGTCATGTCGAGCCAGTTCATGTTTCATGATGCCTTGCAGAATGAACGTGACCTGGGAATTAACTTTTGGGAGAAAGAATGTCCCATCACGGAAGGGATGGCATTTTCTATTCCGGGTCCGGATGGTAAACGGGCGCTTTTTTGGGAATCACGCCTAGACCATTACGGACAAGCGGTGGACCAGCGAGTTAAATTTGCCGGTTGGATGGAAGAATTCGCCCGCAGGGGAGGAAATCTGGTCATTCACGAGGCCAAGATTGAGGACCTGGAGCGCTACGCAAGATCGAACGAGCTGGTTCTTGTCGCTACTGGAAAGGGTCAAATCAGCAAATTTTTCGAGCGGGATGCCACCCGCTCTCCGTTCGACACGCCCATGCGAGCGCTGGCCCTCACCTATGTCAAGAACATGGTGCCTTGGAAACCATTTTCAGCCGTGGCCTTCAGCCTGATTCCCGGCGTTGGAGAGTATTTTGTTTTTCCAGCCCTCACCACCACTGGACCCTGTGAGATCATGGTTTTCGAAGGTCATCCCGGTGGACCGATGGATCGCTGGGGCGAGGTCAAGTCTCCCGACCAGCACCTCCAGCACAGCAAAGACATCTTGAAGACGTTTGTACCGTGGGAAGCGGAACGTTGCGAAGACATTGAATTGACAGACGAGATGGGAATTCTGATGGGCCGTTTTGCCCCCACCGTTCGCAAGCCGGTCGGGACACTCCCTTCCGGAGCCGTGGTCATGGGAATGGCCGATGCGGTGGTCCTTAACGATCCCATTACAGGGCAGGGAAGCAACACTGCAAGTAAATGCGTCAAGGTTTATCTGGACAGCATTATGGAGCGGGGGAAAAAGCCGTTCGACGTGCAGTGGATGCAGCAAACATTCAATACCTTCTGGGACTATGGACGTTGGGTGGTGCGCTGGACGAATTCTCTGCTGACGCATCCGGAGCCCCAGGTGCTCGAGCTGATGGGCGCGGCGCAACAAATTCCTGCGCTGGCGCACAAGATCGCCAATGATTTCAACAACCCACCCAACTATAATCCGTGGTGGTTTGATGCCGACGAGGCTCAAAAGTTGATTGCGAGCTTCAAGGCCAAAGCAAAAACTGCCTGAGAGCGTGTGGTTTTAATTCAGTCGCTGAAAAAAGAGCCTCATTGAGGCTCCTTTTTCAGCCTTACAAACAGGCTGGAGAGAGGTTTGGTAGCGGGAAGGCTACTTTACGGCGACCCGATCCTGGATGGAATTGAAGATCGCGTCGGTCATGCCGGGAACCTTTTTCAGACCGTCGACACTGGAAAATTTTCCTTCCTTTTCTCGATATGAAACGATGTTCTTGGCGAGGCTTTCTTCAATCTTCAACGCGCTGGCCAGGGTCTCGGCAGAGGCACTGTTGATATCCAGCCTGGCGCCTGCAGCTTGGCCCAACGGTGCAGCGTGGATGCCCAGGTACTCAACCAGCGTGTCGGCCTCTTCTATAAACATCTGAGTTCCCCGCGCAATCATCCCGTCCACGGTGGCACGCCACTGCTCCTTGGTTCGCCGCTGGGCGATGGAACGCTCCACGCTGTGGCAACTACCGCAGGCAGCCACCAAAATGTCCTTTCCTTCACCGTCCGGAAGATCCTTCAGCGTAAGTTCATCAGATGCCGGCGGTACCTGCGTCTGTGTGTTTGAATAGAGCGGCAGCCAGAGAATAACCGACAGGGCGGCCGAGAGTAACAAGCAAAAGCCAGTTTTCTTCATCGCAAAAATCCTTCCATGCAAAAGGTGCCTGAACATCCATAGACTAAAAAGTGGTTCCTCGCCACGAATATTCCAGGCTTCAAAGTTTTAAACAAGGGACGCGCTGTTTCAGTCGAAAGCTTCCGTCAAACCCTCCGTTTTCTTTCTGCCGCCAGCGAATAGCGAGGATACCAGGCCAACTCGGCTCCGTAGCCGCGACGTCCCATCACCACATCGAGCACATAAGATTGACCATCGCGGGTGGTTTGAATGGCGCGTTTTAAAGCCGGGCCCAGCTGATTGGGATCGGTCACACGTTCGGTCTTGATTCCATAGGCCTCGGCCAGCTTGGTATAGTGAATTTCCGGATCGCCGATATAGCAGGTCATATCTTTTTGCATTTGGGCTTGCAGCGAATCGCGGCTCCAGATTCGGTTGCGTTCTCCGTCGTAACTGCCGTTATTCTGGATCACCACGATGATGGGGATCTCATACCGTTTGGAAGTCCAGAACGCTTGAGATTCACCAAACAGGAAGGCGCCATCCCCTTCCAGCGCAACGACCTGTCGGTCCGGGGCAGCCAGCTTAACACCCATGGCTGCTGCAACGCCCCATCCCAAGGCCAGACCGGTGTTGGAGTAGTAGCCCATCTTTTTTTCGCCGAAGGGCAGATAGCCCAAGCAAATCCGCCCGGTGTCCAATTCATGGACCACTATGGCGTCCGGGTCCAAGGCGTTGCGTAGTTCCAGGGCAAGCCGTTCGTGCGAGATAGGCACATCGGCCCAGCGGTTTTGAGCAGCGCGTTCCTGTGATGCGCGAATTTTTCTATTAAACTCCTCTGTCGCCGCCCCGCGCATTTCCCGAAGTTTTTGCAGTTGCTCCATCGTCGCCATGGACTTGACCGCTTCGACCAGGTCCCGGGCAAACAATTTGACGCTGGAGGGGCTGGATAGGACGGTGGGAAAAACACGCCCCATATTATCGATGTCGAAGCGCACTTCGGCTATGCGGGTGGTCCTCGGGATCGAAGGGTTGGGTCCGGCGCTATACGGAAGCATCCCACCCAGGTTTAGAAGGAAGTCAATCTTGCCCGGATAGCGCATTCCGTTGTTGTAAAAACCCAGGTAGAGCGGATGGTCAGTAGGAAACGAATTATTGCACGCATACCATTCCTGCACGACCGGCAGCGAAAGCAATTCTGCAACTTGAACCACTTCCGCTTCCGCACCAAGCCGCTCGACTTCATTACCTACATACAGGACGGGGCTGGCTGCTCCGAGAAGCTGTCTGGCCACCTCCTCCACTTCGCTTTGCGAGGGGCGGACCTCGGCCGAGAGGTCAAAATAATCCTGATCGATGACTTCCGCCTTGACCTGTTTGGCTCCTAATAGGTCGGAGGGAAAAGCAACGAACACGGGTCCAGTGGGCGGTGTAGCTGCGAACTTAAAGGCCCGCCTGACATCGGCTGCAATGTTGTCGGCACGCCTGGTTTCCCAGCGCCAGCGGGTAAATGGCTGAGTGGCCATGGTGATGTCTTCGACTTCCTGAACTCCCCAGGTCCCGCGCCCGAGTTCCGACTGTTGGTCGATCGAGTACACAACGGGAGTGCGATCACGGTACGCGTTGTACATCTGTGTCAGCGTGTTGGGAAAACCGGGACGGGCGCAGGTCACAAAGGGAATCTTCTTGCTGGCCTTGGAATACCCGTCAGCCATGCCAGACAGGATGGCCTCGTGGAGCGCTTCAATGAGTTGCATGTCGGTGCGCTTCAGCACTGCATCAAAGATGGGGTAGTCCCCACTGGAGGGGTTAAAAAAAATAAAACGAACACCGCAACGCTTAAGCTGCTCGACCAGGATCTCTCCAGCGGTTCCCTCCTTAATCATGGACGGCCCGATGCCTTCAGGGTTTCCTTGAGTCGAGCCGGACTGAGGAGAGGCCAGTAGCTCCCAATAACGTTGTGCGGCGGTGGCGGTGATTCCCAGGGCTGCCAGCCGGTTGAAAAACGATCTTCTCCCGATTTGGCCCAGGAGATACTGGCGGGCTGAACCCTTGGCGGTTCCATCATTTGCTTGGGTACTCATAACGCTCCTCCTTCTGACTTGGGGAATATTCGAGTGGCTTGATTTCGCTTATGGGTGAGGATCTCAGGTGAAGTGTGAAAGAAACACGCACTCAGTTTCCTTTAGGGCTTGGATCCGCAGTCAATTTCCTAAATAAAGTAGATGCCCTAGAACTTACTTCTTGTCCTCAACCGGGTCAAGGTTAAAGGTGACACTTTCGAAACTCGCCGATGGACTTGGTCATCGCCTCGTCGTCCCGTCTCTGGCCGCCGTCGTGCTCGCAACAAACGTTACCATATTTATGAATTGGCGTACGAAGTCAGAACCCCAGCGCTTGCTAACGCGGGTGGCAGCCCTTCCCATTCCTTATCTTGAACCGCCCTGTCAAGCCATCATAAAATGTAACTTTGGGTGGTATCGTCGCGCCATCTAAAATGTAACCCGAGGGGGTCTTAGTTTCCATTTGAAAAACTACTCGTAGTAGGGCCTGTGGGCAAGTGGTAAGC
>JACQSY010000123.1 GCA_016211085.1 Acidobacteriota bacterium
ATCAGTGAGAGGCCAAGCAAGAAAAAAAGCGCCAAAAAAAGAAAGAACAACCGCCTGATGGAAAAGTAGAAACCCGCCCAAAAAGCAGGCGGCTTACCACTTGCCCACAGGCCCTACTACGAGTCGTTTTTCAAATGGAAACTAAGACCCCCTCGGGTTACATTTTAGATGGCGCGACCATACCACCCAAAGTTACATTTTATGATGGCTTGACAGGGTCATTGGCCCTGTTGGCACCCTCCAGCACAACGCTTGTTGGACGCTCGGGTTCCCGGAGGGCGCCGGTGCCACCACTCAGGTTGTTATTTTGCCCGGACTGGGTGGAGGGGGCAGGATTCGAACCTGCGTAGACCCGAAGGTCGACGGGTTTACAGCCCGTTGCCATTGTCCGCTCGACCACCCCTCCAAGACGTACAGAGCCTTTCCTAATCGGACTTAAAAAATTTTTAGTATAGCATTCCCGTGAAACCAAAACAAAAAAGGTCTGCGCACGCGCACGCACGCTATGGGGTACCCTAGAGATGGCGACCCGGGGGGGCTGGAGCTGGCGAAGGGAATCGAACCCCCAACCTACTGATTACAAATCAGTTGCTCTACCGTTGAGCTACGCCAGCCTGCTGTTCCACACTACCATGGGCATTAGAACCAGTAAAGAAACAGGAATGGTCTTGAAAGCTCAACTGCCTTGCAGAAACACGAAACCTGATCAACAAACGGTAGAACTCCACGTCTGAGATTCTCCTTTTTCTCCGAAGCCGCTTCCGGCTGGACCAATTCCTCGGAAAACCCTTCAAGCCGTCTACGTACGCCAGGATGAGTGCACGCACCAGAAGTCTCAAAGAGCGAGAACGACGGAAGTTGCCGGCCGGTCCGCGCATCAAGAGGGCCGCCCAGAGGTTCCAGTGCCAACGATTGAGTGTAAACAACGGAGTCAGCAGCAGAATGGGCACTGGAAAATTCTTTACAGCCAACCAAAAGCGGTTTCGTTCGATCCAATAAACCCTCTGCAGTGAATACGCACCTGCCGTGGAGGAATGGCGGTGATAAACCACTGCACGAGGTTCGTAAATACAGATCCAACCCATCCAGCGCGCACGCACACCAAGATCGGCGTCATCTCCATAGGCAAAGAAGCTCTCGTCAAAACCTCCGAGCTCTTCCAGCAATCTCTTGCGGTAAAGAGCGGCACAGCCGTCCGGGAAAAAAACCTCTTCCCGCTTGTCATATTGCCCGCGATCCACTTCTCCCGTTCCGCGTCCGCGATTTTGGCCGTCTGGATACATGAGATGCCCGGCTTTGTCGATAATATTGGTTCGATAAATCAGAATCTTGGAAGCACACATCCCCACACGCGGGGAGAGGCTTGCAGTCTTGACCAGATACTCCAACCAATAGGGGTCTGCCACAGCATCGTTGTTGAGAAGTGCAACCCACTCGCCTCTAGCCAGGTGAATTCCGTGATTGCACCCTGCGGCAAAGCCGGTATTGCTGTCCAGGACAGTCAGGTGCACGCGAGAGTCATCAACAGATCTGACAATATCGTTGCTGTGATCTGTGGAGCCGTTGTCCACAATAATCAATTCAATGTCTCGGTACGTCTGCTTCTGTAGGGATTCCAGGCACTCTTTGAGGAGCTGTGCACGGTTGTAGTTTACAACCACGACCGATACCAGAGGCGAACTCATGATCGACATCTCTCGTCCGGAACGAAACTACAACAAAACTCCGGTCGTATCGACGCTTCTTGAAAGATATTACTACTTCAACGCGAACACAGGTCCGTCCAGTGAAGCGCAGACAGTAACCGTGGCTCCCCGGCCTATAAAGGATTCGGCCACCGCCAGGGGTTGTGCCAGCATAACAAATCCAAAGTATGTTGCTTTTCTAAGAAACTTAAGTTGAGCTGTGTTGGCTTGGTGGCGCTTTCTCACGTTAAGTGACATCGGGTCCAAAACGGGAAACAGGCTGGACACAAGGGCGGCCGCATTGTCGCGGAGGGAAAAATGCCGGAGCTTGCGCACCCGGTAGCCCGCCCGGCCTAACAAATGAATCAAAGCATCGGTATTATAGTTGCAGATATGGCGCGGACAGTCGTAGCCATACCAGCGGCTGCCAAGAATTTTCGCCTGCAAACTTTGGTTGTTGGGTACCTGCACAATCAATTTGCCAGGACGATGCATCAGATCGTGCAGGGAGCGCAAAAACTTTAGTGGAGAAGCGATATGTTCCAAAGTGTGGAACAAAGTCACCGTATGGAATCTTCCCTGTTGTACCAGCCGTTCTCTCTCGGAGCTTAGAAAAAACCTTTCTGGTAACTGCTCTCGTGCTGCCCGGACCGCCTCGGTAGAATCGTCCAACCCGTATGCATCCAACCCTGCAACACAGGCGAGTCTCACAAAAGTACCATTGCCACAGCCTATGTCGAGCAGCCGTTCTCTAGATTTGGATACTGAAAGAACAAACTTGAGCTGATCCTTCGCCAATACCCAATCTCTGTATCTTCGTTCAAGGCCTCCCAGTTTCCCCTGTTCCTGCCACCAATAGCCGTCCGGATAGTAAGACTCCATAGAGCCGGGAAACTGTTTTTCATCCTGAAACAACAATCCACAGCTCGAACACCGAAAAAGCAAGAACAGCCGATTTGTGGTTTCAAAAAAGCGATCTGAAAGCCAACAGGACGGCTCACATTTGGCGTATTCGCACACAGGACATTCAATCATCGGCAAGTCACTTCGATGCATTCTGCTAGGGTCCGACCGCCGCTTCCTTTGTGATTTTTACAGAGCGCTTCTTCCTTCTATAAAAGAAACGCTTCTTGAACAAGAAAAGCAGGTTGTGCCAACCGTCCTTTAAAGGCTTGAGCTTTTTCTCGCCAGCCCTGTTGGAATAGCTGATGGAGATCTCCTTAAAACCGATTTCAGAATTGCTTAAGGCTTCGATTTTGATTTCCTCAGAAAAAGCCATTCCGTCGCTGCGGAGGTCCATCTTTTGCAAGGCGTCCTTGCAAAAGATCCACATGCCTGATTGTGAATCTCGCACCCATCTAAAGTACAAAACCGACATCACAAAACTCAGGAACTTGTTGCCAATAAGATTGGTGGTGGCCATCGATCCCGCTTGTTGAATTGGAAACCGTGATGCCGACATTAGACCCACATTTGAGCTCAGGAAGTTTTCAAGAAGGTAGGACAAAGAATCGACAGGGTAGGAATGGTCGCCATCCAGAGTGATCACAATATCTCCCTGGGCGTGCAACAGCCCCGTTTTATAGGCGCGGCCATAGCCCCTTACCGCCTCCCTAATAACGCGGGCGCCCATCTTTTCCGCAATTGCAGCAGTTGAATCGGTAGAACCGTTATCAACGACGATGACCTCGTCCACAAATGAGGGGATTCGTGAGAGTACTTTCTGAATGCCTTCTTCTTCGTTAAGGCAGGGAATCACCACCGTGAGCTTATGATCTCGATACATGACGATTCACTTCGTTCAACAGCTCATGAATATTGCGAAGCAGTGGTCCTTCAGGCGAAAGCTCCAGAGCCTTCTCCAAGTGTTCGAGCGCCAGAGCGGCCTTGCCTGTACGATGGTAAAGCACTCCAAGGTTATAGTGTATTTCTGCGGAGTTGGGAAATAAATTCAGGCTCCTGAGATTCGTTTCAATTGCTTTTGCAGTTTCACCCGTCGCCTCATAGCTGCTGGCGAGCATTCCCCACGCATCAAGCTTGGGTTGGAGAGCGCAGGCATTCTCTAGGTACGGAATGGCGGACCTGTAATCCCGGATCTGAAAATAACTATAGCCCATCCAGTACTGGCCTTCAGGAAAATTCGGGAAGACCCGTACGAAATGGATCAAGTATTCAATTGCCTGATCGTAGTATCCAGACTCGACAAATATCATTCCCAGGTTGAACCAGATTCCCGCAATCAATTCGTTTTGAGAACCCACCCGCAACCCCTGATGGAAATGGCGCACCGCCTTTTTCCTCGCCTCCAGAGCTTGCTCTGGCCTTCCCTGAAGCTGACGAATGAGTCCAATCTCCTTGTAACAGCTTCCGAGGTTTCCATAGGCAAAGGCATCAGCCGGGTTCAAGGCGATTGCCTTTTCAAGACTCTTGATCCCTTGGGATGAAAGCAAGATCCCTTCTTCAAGTTCACCACCGCGTCGTGCCTCTTGTGCCAGATCATGATAAATGGCTCCCAGATTGCTCCAGGAGGCAGCCTGATTGGGATCCAACTCAAGACTCTTCAAGGTATACCGCAGTGCCTTGCTTGACTCCCTTTCGCCCTGATAGATGACACCCAGATTCGTATTCGCGCGATAGGAGCCCGGCGCCGCCTTCAGGGTTGCTTCCCATAAAGTTCGCTCATCCTTCCAGTCTCGGTTCCGGCGCACGGTCATAACAACAGATAAAATGACCACAAGAATGAATAAGCCGCTCGCCAGAACTTGGCGATCTTTTTCTTGAATCGCTTTCTGGAGTAAGAGCCCTCCTGCTAGGGAAATTCCAACCAAGGGCAAGTACATGAAGTGGTCAGCCGCGAGCTCATGAAAAGGAATTAGCTGGAGAACAGGAAGAAGAGCAACGAAGAACCATAGAAGCCCAAACGTAAGCCGCCGGTCACGAGAAATCAGGAAAACAGTTGCAAACAGGTATCCCACCGTAATGAGAATGGCCAAGAGAGTAGCCGGGTCGAGCAAGCCTTTTGAAACCTTAAAAACGTCTCCCGTGTAATCGGCGATCAAGGGATGGGGAAATACCGCAAGCTTCAGATAATGAACGAACAATTTAAACGACGTCCCCACATGGGTGGTCCAAGCGCCTCCCCAATAGCCGATCATGCGGCTCGCTTGATTCCAAAAAACAGCCCAGTAAAGAGACAAAATCGATAAGAGGAGAAAAATAACGTAAAGCCACACGTTCTTACGCGCCAGCACCGGAAACGGCTGCTGGACTACTGGCTGTTTCTTAGTACGCGGGGCAACTACAGGTATGAAAAAATCCCAGAGGAGAAGCAGAGCGGGAAAGACGATAGCCACTTCCTTCGACAAAATCCCCAGTAAAAAGCAAAGAGCAGAGCCTGCCAAATAGAGCGGCTTCCGAAGCTTCCTGTATTGCGCGTAACAAAGAAGGGCAGTAACGACGAAAAAGGTAGCCAGCAGATCCTTTCGTCCTGAGATATACGCCACAGCCGCGGTCTGGACAGGGTGAACGGCAAAAATCACAGCGCCGGCAAAGGAAGACAGGGCTGAACGGGTCACCATTCGAAAAAGGGCAAAAAGCGCCACAACGTTAAGCCCGTGCAGCATTACGTTCAGCAAGTGGTATCCAAATGGATTGTCTCCGCCCTGGGCATAGTTAAATGCATAGGTTAGTGTCCGAACTGGACGGTATCCCTCCAAGCTCAAAATCTCGCTCCAGCGCAGACGGGTGACCTGAGGGTTCTGGTAGATCATGGTTAAGTCATCGAACACAAATCCGTGAGTGAGCGTGTTCGCGTAAACGACGAACCCGGACAGAAACAGCACCACCGTAGCAAGAAAACTTCCTCGGCTATTTTCCCCCAACACCAGCCTTTACGACCTCCAGGAGCTCCAGGATGGTCCCAACTACTTGAGACCAGTTTAGTTGCGTCCGGAACTTTCGAATATTACGTTGAAATTCTATTTTTAAATTGCGTTGGTGGAACTCGAGCATTCTTTCACTTAGCATCAGCGGACGATCAGGAGGTACCAGGAAACCCGTCTCGCCATCTTTGACGACCTCTGAGATGCCTCCCACGTCAGTGGCGAGGACTGGCACGCTAAACCGGTATGCCAGGGGAATAATGCCACTCTGACTGGCATCACGGTAAGGTAGCACGAGGAGATCAGTGTTTCCGAAGATCCTCCCCACGTCCTCATTTGGAATATAACGGTTTTCCCACGTAACCCACTCACTAATACCGAGTTCGCGAGCCAACTCCAAGTACGGTTCGGGTTTCACGTAGAATTCTCCCGCGATGGTGGCCCTGAAAGGAATTTTTCCTCTCAAAAACCCCAGCGCCTTCAAAAACGAATCCAGGCCCTTGTATTCCCTGATATTCCCAAAAAACAGCACTCTCAGTGAGTCACCTTGGCTGTTGTCCGACGAATCATGAAGCGGAAATAGATCAAATTCCGGCAATAACATCTTTTTGACCGGGGCGCCGTGATTATATTGACGCACCTCCTGGAGCAGCTTCTCGGCATGAACCATAAAGCCATCAAACCGGGTAAAAGCTCCTTGGATCAGGAGACGCTCCAAATGGCGGGCACCGGGAACACGGGGTCGCTCATGTGCATGGACGTTGTGGCAAATCAACAAAAGAGGAACTCTGAGCTGACGGCGGACTTTCAGAGCAACGCTGCGATAAGCAAGCCCAAAAAAGGGCTGCCACCACTGGAAGATAACGGCATGTGGAGCGTAATCCACGATACGACGGGCCGCCAAATTCCAGGTAGTCCAGTTAAAAGGATCCAGGAGAGGCTCCGCAGGAATCTGTACGAACTCACGACTTTGATCCAGTTGGGTCGTGGCTGGGAAGAGCAACGCAGGGTATTGCTTTTGAAACGACAGTGTCAGAACCTCATGCCTTTTTGAAAGCTCTCGATAGAGGCAGGATGTGTAATGCGCAATGCCCCCGCGAAACGGAAACGCCAGCCCCACCAGAATAAACTTCATCAGACATCCCTGGGTTCGCTACAAAGGTAAAGGATCATTCAGGAAAACTTCAGCGTTGAGGATTGATTCTTTTTGTGAGTTTCTGGTCTTCGAAATGCCTGGCACGCCAAGGGTCCCACGATTCAGAAGCTGGTGGGGAATTTAGCTTCCCCAGCACTTGGCGAATCGAATAGGCGTCTTCCCGCCGGGAGGAATAAGCAATCATTTCCGCAAGCAGCCCAAAAAAAATAAACTGAACACCAATGATCAGCAGGAGGATGCCGAGTAGGAATGCCGGGCGACCCTCAATCCAACGCCCGAAAAACCATCCCAGGCTCAGATAGCCTTCAATAACCAGACCTATGCTGAAAAGAAAGAGTCCCAAAATGCCAAAAACATGAAGAGGTTTGTTATTGTAGCGGGTCAACATTATGACAGTGAGAAGATCAAAAAAGCCGCCGAACAGCCGCCCCACGCCGTATTTGCTCTTTCCATAACGGCGACGTTGATGCTCGACTCTCACCTCGCCCACCCGGAATCCTCGATAACTCGCAAGCACTGGAATATACCGGTGCATTTCACCGTAAACCTTGATCTCCTCAATGACCTCCCTCCGGTAGGCCTTAAGCCCACAATTAAAGTCATGTAAGGGCACGCCGGTTAAGAAAGAAGTCAGCGAGTTAAAGATTCTGGAGGGTACGGTTTTGCTCACCGGATCATTACGCTTCTGTTTCCATCCAGACACCAGATCGTGGCCGGCAGACAGCAGGTTGAGCAACTTTGAGATCTCACACGGACGGTCCTGAAGATCTGCGTCCAGCGTTACTATGACTTCTCCAGTGGCGTCTTCGAAGGCGGCGGAGAGCGCAGCGGATTTTCCAAAATTGCGGCGCAGGCGAATTATGATTATGCGGCTGTCTTCCCTTTGAAGCTTTTCCAAGAGCTCAAAGGAGCCATCCGTACTGCCATCATCCACAAAGATCAGCTCCTTCAACTGCCCATCAGACCTCTGCAGAGACCAACTTTCAGCCTCCCTCACGATCTCTTGATACAGCTCGCATAGCGACTCTTTTTCATTGTAGAGGGGAACAATTATCGATATACTTGCCATCGATTAGCCGCTGGGCTGGGAAGGCTGATCACCTTCCAGGGGTTTTTCGGTGCCGCTCGATTATAACACGTCGAGCTTGACTGTCTTGTAGATCCTCTCATTTGGTTAAGGCCGGACGGTTAGATAAGTGATGAACATCCTGATCACAGGTGGAGCCGGTTTTATTGGCTCGCATTTGGCGGAATACCTGCTCCACCAGGGGCATCGCGTCTTCATCATTGACAACCTTTCGACCGGCAGTTTTGAAAACATCCTTCATCTGAAAAATCACGAACGATTTCAGTATACGATTGATTCAATAATGAACGTCCCGCTCACGGCGGAATTGGTGGATCGATGTGATCTTGTTTTCCATCTTGCAGCCGCTGTCGGCGTCAAGCTGATTGTCGAGAGTCCAGTTTATACCATCGAGACCAACGTCAAAGGCACCGAGATTGTCCTCGATCTGGCCAATAAAAAAAAGAAGACCGTCGTGGTCGCCTCGACTTCAGAGGTCTACGGAAAAGCGAACAAGATCCCTTTTTCGGAGGACGACGACCTGGTCCTCGGCCCTACTCACAAAGGGCGCTGGAGCTATGCCTGCAGCAAAGCCGTGGACGAGTTTCTGGCCTTTGCTTACCAGAGAGAGAAACGGTTGCCGGTAATCATCGTCCGGCTTTTTAACACCGTCGGGCCACGGCAAACCGGGCAGTATGGAATGGTGTTGCCGACTTTTGTGAAACAAGCACTGCAGAATTGTCCCATCACCGTTTACGGCGATGGCAGCCAGAGTCGTTGTTTCACACATGTGAATGATGTTGTGGACGCGCTTTACAAGCTTGCGCTGAAGAAAGAAGCCATCGGACAAGTTTTCAATATTGGATCAGATGAAGAGGTGACTATTCGCAATCTTGCGGAACGAGTGCGCGCCATCGCCTGCAGCAACTCTCCAATCCAGTTTGTTCCCTACGAAGAGGCGTATGAAGAAGGATTCGAGGACATGCGCCGCCGAATCCCCGACATTCGCAAGATCCAACAATTAATCGGTTACCGGCCTACTCAAAATTTGGAACAGATCATCGAAAGCGTCGTGCACTTTTGTCGGAACTGCACTGCGCCGGGCCAGGAACTAAGCTATCTAGGTTCTGAAGATTTAAGATCCGCCACCGGTTAAGGGTGTTTGGTCCTTCGAGGCTGGCCCCTCCCCTTGGTACCCAATCCCATTCGCAAACGCACCGTATTTCATGAACTGGGTGCTTAGCTTCCCTTTCGGATAAGTACCACTTTTATCGTTTCGAGCAATATCAGCAAATCCAGCGAGAAACTGTAATTGTACATGTAGGCGAGATCATACTTGAGCTTGTTCTCCGGGTTGGTGTGGTAATGGCTGCGCACCTGGGCAAGTCCTGTCATGCCGGGCTTGACCTTGTGCCGTTCACGATAGCCTGGAAGTCTTTCCTGAAACATCTTGACGAATCCGGGGCGTTCAGGACGTGGACCCACAAAACTCATGTCACCCTTCAGGACATTGATCAACTGCGGCAACTCATCAATCCGAAATCTTCTGAGGAATCTCCCAATCGAAGTAACCCTTGGATCATTCACCTGGGCAAGAGTTTCCCCAAGCAGCTTCTCAGCATTGGGGACCATGGTGCGAAATTTTATCAGTCGAAAAATTTTTTCTTCATAACCCACACGTTCCTGGAGATAAAACACGCTGCCCGGAGAAATGATCTTAATGGCTAGTGCTACGATCAAGAACACTGGGAAAAGCAAGACTATAAGAAAAGCTGCCAGGCAAAAATCGAAACCCCTCTTAACAATTCGCTCAAAGGGCTCGTTGGGATGCTTTTTTACCTCGATTAAGGGTGAATCGTGAATATTAATGTGCCGCAGCTTCCCAATGACGATTTCATAAACCGAAGGAAGGATGGCGATATGTACAGGAACTTCTTCCTGTATTTTGCTGATCGAGTTTAAGACTCGATCTTTCCAAGTCTCTTCCGAAGTAAAAATGATCTCGTCAACGTCGTGAGTTCTTATGATTTCAGGGATATCTTCCAGAGTCCCCAGCACCGGGTAGTTTGCATCACCTGCGTTAGGCGAAGAAATTTGTTCAGGCATCACAAATCCGGCTATCTGCATTCCCAGCCCGGGATTTCGTTCTATCTCTTGAACAATCTCACTTGCTGAAAAGAAGCCTTCACCGACAATCAAAACTTTGAGAGTCCGCCGCTGAAGCTGAGCTTTCACATAACTGCGCCAGGCAAGCAACATCAACAAGTTGCAGGCGTCGAACAAAACCAGGATGGTCCGCGGGAAAATCCGGTTGCTGAAATAAAACAAAGATGCCGTGGCAGTGACCTGAAGAACACAAGCAAGAAACAAATACCGGATGATCTCGCGATGTCGCGTCAACCGTAGATCGTCATAAAGGCCGAATATATACAGAAAAAAGATCTGGCTAAGCGCCAAAAGCAACCAGGGATGGGTGACGATATCCCAACGCTCCCCTGGCAAAAGATGAGAGGTGTAAGGTATGGGAAGCGTTATGCGAATGATCCAGGCCAGGACGTAAGCCAGAAAGCCAATAGCGAGGTCCACGATGGAAAGAAAGACAAAATTTTGAAAAATCGGATGAGTGATGGAACGGACGGTATTCCTGGCTAGAGAATGCTCAAGAGCTTCAGACTTCATAAACGGGGTTTATTATAATATGCGCCGGTGAACCCGACCGTCAGTCTCATAGTTGTCAACTATAACGGCAAGGATTTTATCGCAGAATGTCTGGATTCCATTCTCCGGCAGAGCCGTCCTCCGGAAGAGGTCATCGTTGTAGACAACGCCTCATCGGATAACAGCCGTCATTTAGTCCAGAGCTATAGAGAAGTCAAGCTGATTGCTCTTGGGCGGAATGTGGGCTACCCCGCAGCCTGCAATCAGGGAATTGACGCAAGCCAGGGGAATTTGGTGGCTGTCCTTAACAACGACATTGTCTTGGATCCTCGCTGGTTGGAGCACCTCATAGCCGCCGTGGCCTCGCCCTGGGACTTCTGGGCGTCGCGCATTGTGTTCTCATCGGATCCCTCTCGCATCGACAGCGCAGGCGATGGGATGGCAGTGATCGGATCCGCCTTCAAGATCGGTCACCGCCAACCAGCCTCCCGGTACTTGGAATCAAAAGAGGTTTTCGGTTGCTGCGCTGCCGCAGCACTTTACAGACGTAGCGTTCTTGAGGACCTGGGAGGCTTTGATCCTGACTTCTTTCTCGTATATGAAGATGCAGACCTCAATATGAGGGCCCGCTTGCGAGGTTTTCGCTGTCTCTACGTTCCTGAAGCACTCGTCTTGCACCGCGTTAATTCCAGCATCGGGACGTTCAGCAATAGCTACGTTTACCATGGACATCGCAATTCGGAAGTTGTGTTCTGGAAAAACATGCCTGCCAGCCTGCTGCTTCGTTATCTTCCAGAGCGAATCCTCTTCAATTTAATTTCGTTTGTTTATTTTCTGTTCAAGGGGCGCGGAGGGCCCTTCATAAAAAGCAAGCTCGATTTTGTACGCATGTTCCCCAAGATCATTGAAAAAAGGAGAGGGGTACAAACCAGCCGGCGTATTGCTCCCTCCCAATTAAAGACGCTTCTTGAAAGAAACTGGACCAAGTACCGTCGAAAGGTCGCCATTACACCGTGACACGGCTGAGCATTATTGTTGTCAACTACAAGTCGACAGACTTCCTGAGCAAGTGTCTTCAAAGCATCCAGAAGGAGACATCCTCGCTGAACTACCATATTACGGTGGTTGATAATGCCTCAAATGATCCCAGTCTTGCAAAGATTGAAAGGGATTTTCCAGGGGTCTCCATCCTCAGGAATCGTCAGAACCTGGGGTTCTCAAAGGCTTGTAACCAGGGGCTGAGGCTTGAGAAAGCCGATTATTATCTCCTGGTAAATCCTGATTGTCTCATCCGTGAGCGCGCCATTGAGAAGACGCTTTCCTTTATGGAGAGCAAACCGGCAGTGGGGATTGCCGGCTGCCGAATTGTGAACTCCGATGGCAGCTTCCAGCTCGCCGCAAAGCGGGGCATTCCCCGTCCCGCAACGGCGTTATACCGCCTATTGGGGCTAAGCTTCCTTTTTCCCAGAAGCAAGACCTTCGGTCGCTATAACCTGACTTTTCTGGACGATCGAAAGATCAACGAGGTGGAAGCAGTGTCTGGATCTTTCCTGATGTTTCGGCACGAGGTGCTCGAGACGGTGGGTTATCTGGATGAGGACTTCTTCCTGTACGGAGAGGATCTAGACTATTGCTACCGTGCGCTTTCAGCCAGTTGGAAAGTTTATTATTTTCCTGACGCTGAAATCGTTCATCATCGCTATCAAAGCTCTCGAGAAGACCGGCGAGCAGTTCGTTACCAATTCTACAATGCCATGGAGATCTTCTACCGCAAACATTTTTACGGTCAGGCCAGTCCACTGCAAAATCTACTGGTACTCACCGGCGTTAGAGTCCTGCGCCGACTCTTTTCCTAATTCCCTGTAAACCTCCAGTGTCTGTTTCGCGGTGCTCTTCCATGAAAATAGCTTGGCACGATGCAGCCCGCGTTCTACAAAGGGGGAAGGATTGCGCAGCACACGGCGAACTGCCTCCGTGAATTCCTGAGGACTCCCATCAGTCAGTAGTGCGGCATCTCCACAAACTTCCGGTATTGAAGCCGCTTTGAAAGCTACTACCGGCAGCCCGCAAGCCATTGCTTCAAGCAGCGGCAGTCCGAAACCCTCATACACCGATGCATAAACGAATACCGAGGCTGCTGAATAAACGCCCTGCAATTGCTTTTGCGTGAGCCCCGAGTACCGGTGAGGCCATTTTTCAAAGGCCTCGCCTCCCTCCAAGGTCCGGCCCACCACAACCAAGGGGACCTCCAGAGCCTGGGCAAGCTGCATCAGCAGGCCCGGGTTACGGCGGGTGTGGATATCACCTACGTGCAACAGAAACTTTTTTGGCAAGTTGAGCTCCAACTGTGCCATGCGGGCAAGTTCCGGGCTCTTGCAGAAATCTTGTGAGACTCCTTGATGAATCCTACGGACACGGTCCCGGAGCGACGGCATGAATCTGAGCAGTTCTGATCTTGAAAAATCGGAAGGAACAATAATCCGTGCCGCCCTGCGAAGAGAGGTCCGGTAATACCAGTGGCGCCATTGGTCGTGTCGTCCAGGATACCATTGAGGGTGAACCAGATGCGAGACATCGTGTACGGTGAGGACTACTCGCGAAAAGTTGACCAGCGGGGAAACATAGGCGGGCGCATGAAAAACAGGCCACCCGCGAATTGCCTGGTAAGCAGGGGGCATCAACTGGTTCCACAAGAAATTTCCGGGAGGCCATCTTTTGCAAACACACTCCAAATTGGGGATATGTGCGAGAAGATTCTTGACATAAGTGGCAATACCCGGGGGTCCGGAGCCCAAGGATCTACAATCAATACCTACCCTGAAATCGCTCATGTGCTCTTGATCGTAGGCGGTGTTACGATCTCTGTTGCGGGCCAAATTCTGTATAAAGCCTGCTTACTTGTCGCCCCATTTCAGCCCAACTGAAACTTTGCGCTTGAATAAAGCCTCTTTCTCTCAACTCGGAGGCCAGTCCCGGTGTCTCGCGTAGCCTGAAGAATTGTTGCACTATGCTCGAAACATCCAGAGGATCGAAATAGAGCGCCGCTTCACCTCCTACTTCAGGAATCGCGCTTGTGTTGCTGGCCAGCACTGGCGCACCGCACCTGAACGCCTCCAGCAAAGGCAGGCCAAAACCTTCATAAAGAGAAGGCAAGACAAAACAGTCGCAGGCGGAGAAAAAACAAGGCAGATCTTCGTCGGGAATGTGATCGGTAAAGGTGACCGCCCCCTCAATGCCCAAACTGCTCACCAATTCTCGGAAAGGTTTTCCCTCGGAGCGGCCAGCCCCAAATGTCTCTCCAGATAATACCAGGCGGCCGGCATAACCTCTTTGCCGGATCTTCCAAAAAGCTGCAATCAATCGTGAGATGTTTTTGCGAAAGTCGCTGCCTCCGACGTAGAAAACAAAAGGTCCGCATATCCCGTACTTTCTCTGGACCAGAGCCGCAGCGCGTCCCGGATCAACAGGCTTGAACAGATCTTCGCAACCTAAATAGACCACTTCTATGCGCTCTGCTGAGATGCCAAAAAGTTCAACCAGATCTTTTTTTGAATGCGCTGAATCAGTGACAATTCTTGTCGCATCCTTCAAGACTCGTTTCGCGCGTTTGAGGGCTAAACAGTAATCGGGGGGGACACTGCGAACCGTTTCCTGCCAAAAAACAAAAGGAATCAGATCGTGGACCGTTGCCCAGACCTGCGTTTCTCCAACCCTCCCGCCGGAAGGAATTGAAGTCAGTTCGGTGGCATGGAAAATATCAAGGCCGTCCTTGCGAATCTGGGGGGGCAATAAAACCAAATCCAGTAACCAGTTCAAACGGCTGGGACGTGGCAAGGCAGGAATGTACCTGAGTTCGCACCTCTGGCTCCCCTCAACAGGGTGGCCCTTGAGGGTGTACAGACAATAACTCCGGTTCTCAGAGAGATTGAGCAGGGCATTTGCCAGCTGCCGGGTATATCTGCCCACTCCTCTATTTTGGGAATTCTTTTTCAGGGCCGGGCGGAAATCAATTCCGATGCGCGTCACGGAGTCTTTGCCTTCAGAAACTCCAATGCGCGGCGCGCATTTGGATACTCAGGGTTGTACTTGAGCGCCAACTCAACGGACGAAAGCGCCTCCTTGTTCTTCTCCTGGGCAATATAAGAGGCGGCCAGGTTGGTGTATGTTTCCGGGGCCGGCAGATGCCCGACACTTTTCTTGTAATATTTTTCAGCTTCTTTTGCATTGCCAAGCAGCATGTGGGCCGAACCTTTAAGGCTGTAGATCTCATAAATCCGAGGGTATAACTGTTCAGCCCGCTCAAGACGCTTAAGCGCCGTGTCGACAATCACCCATTTTTGTTGAGGCGAATAATTCCTCTGAGTAACATTTTCCAGAAGATAAGCCGCAACTCCGGTTTCATTATTGGCTTTCCACTTGTTGATCTGCGGATAAGCAAGCCAAACTGCAACGGCGCTGGCGATAAACACCTTTACCCAATTCACGCTTCCGGCGGGCTTGGAATGGGCCAGTTCAGGCCCTTGCATGTTCTGGAGGCCTGAAACAACCAAAACTATGTAGGCGGAAGTCACTGACAGGTGCAGCGGGAAAAACCCCAGGCAGCTCACGGCAACGAAAAGAGCCCCTATTGACAGTATGGCTGCCCAATAGGCCGCTTGGGGCTCAGATTTCACAATCAGCCGAGCACTGCGAAAGACCGGCCAAAACAACAGCAGCAAAAAAAACAGCAACCCAATGGCTCCCAACTCCTCCCAGATCTGCAGGTATTCATTGTGCACTTCGCGGAATGCCCCGGGCTGCGGAATCAGTGTGACACTCTGCCCTACTGGAGTTCCTGCCCGATGGTAAAAGAAATCGTTGCCAAACGTTTGAAGACCATGCCCTAACCATGGAGCTGCCTTGATCATATCCCAGGTGATTAAATAAACCGGCTGTCGACCAGTCGTCACCGCACTCCAATCACCGGCAGCCATCTGCTTCATGACCTGCTCGACACGTTCCTGAATTCCAGAACGAAAAAAAGCTACGGAGCCGACAAGCAACCCCACCGAAACAAATATCCAGGGCCCGACCAGTGCCTTATAGTTCTTTTGCCGCAAAATCCACCAGTGGTGAAAAACCCACCAGACAACTAAACACAGTGCAAAGCCGATGATGGCGGTTAAAGTTCTGGTAAACACCAGTCCGACAAAGTTCAGAATGAGGAACACACCGCCAGCTATTCGCAAGTGCAAAGCACGCTCAGCCATTACGAAGTAAATGAGAACCAGAGAGACCAGGGCAAACAGAAATCCGCCGCTATTAACTTCTCCTATAAAGCCTGCAGGAGTGATACGACCCTCCAGGGTTTCACCCGAACTCCTGATCATCAACGGAAACCTCCCGAGGTATTGCAGTACAGAAAGCACTGCATTGACGGAAGAGGAGGCGCCGATTGCCAGCCAGAGCTTCTTTTGGCCCGCCTGGTGCATAACCTGGGAAAAAATCAAGACCAGAACAGAAAAATACAAAAGTGAAGCGAACGCGGGCCAGCTTACATCTATTCTCTTGCTCAGCAGCACGTTTGCAGCGGTGTAGGCCAGGGCACAGAGAAAGACGAATTCCCAGCTCCAGAACCGCAGGCGGAACCGGAGATCACGCGTCACCAGAAAAACCCCCGCCAGCAGCAAGGCGGCCAATACCGAGTATATATTCTTGGGGGTTCTAAACTTGTCAAAGCCTGTGAAACTGACAACAAAAGGAAGACCGACGAGGTAAATTCCACACAACCAGATCGTGAGGTCAGGGAGCAGGGGTTGGAGCGCTTTGGAATCCTTTCTTTTTACCGGTTTATGCTTCAATGCTATAATCCTTCACCGTTCATGTCACGTCTGTTCAGCGCTTTGCCAGCCGGTTTTTGAACCATTCTGACTCATGCTGACTGCACTTCTTAACAATAAGTACCTTCTCTTTGAATTGGTATCACGCGATATTCGAAGCCGCTATGTCGGATCTATTCTGGGCGTGTTTTGGTCTGTTTTGAACCCGCTCCTGCAGTTGGTGCTTTATACCGTCATCTTCTCCGTGGTTTTGAAAATTCGTTTTGGGCCCGAACACAGTACCGGAGCCTTTGCCGAATATCTTTTTTGTGCCCTCCTACCCTGGATGGCCATACAGGAGGGAGTAATCCGTTCCTCCCGCACTTTAATTGAAAATAGCACGCTTATCAAAAAAATCCAGTTCCCCCTGGAGGTTCTACCTTTTAGTGTCGTGGCCTCCGCCTTTGTACACCAGTTCCTGGGAACTTTGGTGTTCTTGTTTGTGCTGATTGCCAACCAGCACCTCAACGCGGATCTATTCGCCGTCGCATTTCTCTTTTTCATTTTTCAGGTGCTGATGACTTACGGCCTCTCCTTGATTGTTGCTTGTCTCAACGTTTTCTTCAGAGACATTGCGCAGGTCCTGGGTGTGCTTTTCATGCTGGCATTTTGGATGACGCCTATTGTTTACCCAAAGTCCCAGGCGCCCGCCCTATTCAGATGGTTTCTCAATCTAAATCCATTGACACACATGGTTGAAGCCTATCGATTTGTTTTATTAGGGAGCTCTACACCCTCCGCAATGGGTGTTTCTTACTGGATGTCGTTTTCGATAGCATGCTTTTACGTGGGCCGATTCATTTTACAGCGTACTCACCGTCATATATTGGACGCGGTATGAATCCAGCCGTGCGCGTTTCCAATCTCTCCAAGGTCTACAAGCTGTATTGGGGCCCTCGTTCGCTGCTCAGAGAGATTTTTTCCGGCGCTAAAAGCCATCATGAGGTGTGGGCCCTGAAGGATATTAATTTTGAAGTTGAAAACGGGGAGACCTTTGGAGTCATCGGGCCCAATGGCGCCGGCAAGAGCACTCTTTTGAAGATCCTGACCGGCACCGCGTATCCCTCTTCAGGGACGGTCGACATTCAGGCAAGAGTCAGTGGACTGCTGGAACTCGGCGCCGGATTCCATCCCGAATTTACCGGCAGGGAAAACATATATTTTAACGGCGCGCTCATGGGCTTCAACCGTGAAGAAATTCGCGCCCGTGAAGAAGCCATTATTGCTTTCAGTGAGCTACAGGAATTCATTGATCGTCCGGTCAAGACGTACTCCTCCGGTATGTACGTGCGGCTGGGATTTTCCGTCGCTACCGGATTCGATCCGCAGATTCTGATTGTGGATGAGGTGTTAGCAGTTGGAGATCAAAGCTTCCAAAAAAAATGTACCGATCTCATCTTGAGTTTCAAGCAAAACGGCAGGACCATTGTCTTCTGTTCACATAACCTTTATCAGGTGCGCACGCTTTGCGACCGGGCCATCTGGCTGGACCGTGGCATCCTTCAAAGCCTTGGAGATGCAGCGGAAGTTGTAGACCGTTATACCGATAGCATTCGGGAAGAAGGCAGACAAACCAGCAAAGACTTTCGCGGTCCCTACAGCCCGGCTGGAATCAACCCGGCAGCTCGTGACGTGTGTTGGATCGAAAAGGTACAACTTGCAACAGCGGATGGTCGTCCTTGTGACAGTTTTCGTACCGGCGATACATTTCAGCTGGATGTCTGGGCGCGCTTTTCAGAGCATTTTCCTGGGACCCCGGGAATTGGAGTTTCAATTGTGCGAAATGACGGCGTGGTTGTGTATACCAGCACCAATACTATTGATGGATCAAAACTGCTGAGCGTGGGTGAAAACAGGTACCATGGACGGATCGTTTATCCTCATGCACCCCTCCTTCCCGGCCGCTACTATTTCAATGTCGTCACGACTGATCAACATTGCCTCCAGGCCTATGACATTGTCCAGCAGGCCGAGCCCTTCACCATCTCCTACAGTGGGACTGATTTTGGAATCGTCCAGCTCAATCATTTCTGGGAAGAACCCAGATAGAGAAGCACCTGTTTGACCACATCAGGGGTTTGGAGGTCTAGCATTTGTGCCAGCGTATACCTGCTGCTGACTGATTTGATCAACTCGTAGGCAACCAGCCGTCCTGGACGGGGGGGAGTACTAAAAAACCTTTTCATTAATGCCGCGTCGGCATTGTTCACATTGGCCCTTATTTCTTTTTTTAGCGCAGCCAGGGATTCCTCTGTTTTTTCCACTTCTTCCGGACTCATCAACAGGAAGTTAGGACGATCCCTCTCGCTTCCAATCAGGCTCGAGAAGTAAATCAAGATGCCCTGCTTAAACAATTCTTGGGCCAGCGTGGTTTCCCGAGGATAGTGTGCCAACACCGGATGTAAAAGGATCTGCTGTGCCAGAAGGAATCGCAATTGATCGGGATTGTACGATTGTACCTCTGCGAGGTTAAGGAAAGTAAAAAAAAACCCACCCACAGCCCGCGTGTCCGTCGTCAGACGCTTCATGGGCGGGAGAACCACCGTAAGACTTTTCATCTCGGTCTTAAGCTTCAGAGTAAGCTCCTTGTGGACGCTCTTGTAATGTTCTCTCACGTGGTTGCGCGCGATCTCCAATTTGTTCTCGTTAAGGCCGGTGTAAATCCTGGATAGCTGCTCTTGCCTGAGCCCCTCTTGCAGGGTTCCTCGTCCATACATGAGATCGTGCAATAGCGGGTAAAATTTAGGCTCTACCTCGTCCTCCCAGAATTTGGTGAAGACGTCCGATCCACCTCGAGGAGCTTTCTCAATCAAATATCCATAGAGATCGATCAACCCTTCAGGGCTTTGAACCCGATTAACCCCCTCAAAAGGCTTCCACTGGTCCTGAGCAAGCATCCGCCGGCCCACGAGATGACCTCGAAGCGGATACTGCGGGTGCACCAACGACCATTTGCCGCTCATGGCCCCACCATTCTGGGTTAGCTCAAAATTGAAAGGCTTTCCTCCCATTTCACTGGAAAAACGAAGTAAATTACCCTGGGTCGTCACCTTCACAATCGCCAGATTCACCCAGTCCACGTTAAAAACTTCCACCTGCGGCATTGCTTTTCCTGTCTTAACCAGGACGTGATAAACTTGAGCATCAGAATTATCGCTACGCTGTTCAACGCGCCATAAACCCGTCCAACCGCTCCCATCAGGCGGAGAAGAAGCCAAAAGGGAGACGCCGCAAACGGCAATAGCCACGAGAACAATTAATAGTTTTCTCAATTCCATAAACTAATCGGGGTTGAAAAAGGAGTATACAGGATGCGGTTAAAACTGCAAAAATGCCGACCATTATGCTTCTATCCGTGAGCCGCTTACCCACGGATAGAAGCAAATACCTCGGCTTATTCCGTGCCCACGGTGGGAATGGCTCTGAGCAAACCTTCCCGAAGGCTCACCCCTGTGGCGGCAAACTTTCCGTCACCCACGATCTCAACCACGACCCTTCCCTTGAAGTTCTTGATCAAATCGACGCCACCGAACAACTCGGTCGCCAGCGCGGCCATTTGCGTGTTAGGGGCCAGGGTCGGCAATTGGACAGCCATCTCCTCCACTCCCGCCTCGCTGACCAGGCGTAAACGTAACTTGATCGGCACGGTATCAATGTTGGCCACAGCGATGCCGGTATTGATATCCAGCGGAACGTTGGTCTCCAGCGGCAGCGTCACCTTCTTTACTCCCTGGGAGCCAAAGACCGTCACAGAGGAGAACAGCTTCCCGCCATTACGAACGTCATAAGTCGCCAGACTCTGGACCGGACTATCACTTTCAAAGAAAGCCCACCCCTGTACGGGATTTGCGCTTGAGTTTCCAGTGGTCAGATAGACCGAGCCCAAGGTCGGAATGCTCACAGGGAAAACAGAGTTGTTTGTCCCATTGACGGTTAACGAGAGAGGCGTCCCATCCTTTTTGTAGAATTTCAAAGTGCCATTAACAGCAGCACCCTGACTCCAAATGCTAAAGGTGGTTATAACACCCCCTCCGTCGACAACCTGAGCAAAGAAGCTTTCCGTTCTGGGGCGAATGCTGATTTTCACTTCGTCAGTATGTGACGCCCCCTTGCTGTCGGTAACCGTCAGCCGAAACGCCAGCTGCGTTTCGACTGCAACTTCTGGAGCAACAAAGGACGCCGCCGCCTTATTGGCGCCAATGAGGGAAACGTTGGGACTCCCCGAGATCTGTACCCACGCATAGCTTAGTGTATCTCCATCAGGATCGGTTCCCTTGCCAGATAACGTGACGGTTTGGCCTCGATACACAATCTGATCCTCGCCTGCGTTTGCCTGGGGAACCCGGTTAGTGCTCCGTATGGTCACTCTGACCTGATCACGACTGCCGCATCCCAACACATCCTTAACGGTCAAAGACAACACAATGGTGGTATCCTGACTGACCTGCGGCGCCACAAAGGTCACCGTATTGGTGGTGGCGTTTTGAAGCGTGATGGTCAAGCCCTTTGAATCAATCACCTCCCAGAGATAACTGAGGGACTTCAAGAGAATCCCATTGTTCGTGTAAGTCTGGGTGTTATCCGGGTCTAGACCGCTGCCAACAATGGTCACCGTCTCACCCCCATTGAAGATCTTATCGGTACCGGCGTTGGCAATAGCGGCCTGATTGCCACTTTGCGATGAGCACAGGATGACCAATTCGTCTGGCGGAGTCACCACCGAACCTTCCCTGGTTACAAAAACTTTGGTGGTGGCGTTGCTGCTGGTCTTTCCGTCGCTGACTGTAAATTCAAAAGTCAAGGTGTCGTCGCGACTGGGCGCTATAAAAGTGGGATTCTTGGTGGTCGATCCCGCAAGAACCACGGCGTTGCCGCCCGTTGTATTCAGTTGTCTCCAGCTGAAGGTGAGGGTGTCGCCGTCTTCGTCCGTGGCGGTGCCGTTAAGTGTGACGGACTGTCCGTAACGTACGGTTTGATTGGCGCCGGCGCTGACCTGGGGAGCTCGATTGGTCGTTCCTCCACCGCCACCTCCACCGCCGCTGGTGCTTGAGGTTTTCATAAACCACAGTTCCACGATCCTGGTCTGAATCGCCGTCGCCTTGTTGGGATCGTCAATGCCAATGGTCACCTTAGCTACCACTTTGCGAGGAACATTAAGGGGCAACGTGCTGCCTAAAACCACCAACGAGGGATCGGGTCCGTTACATCCAGTGCAGAGAATGCCCACTTCATTGTCACCCGGAAACGTGGTCTGCGGCTGCAGCCCATTTACCTCGGACGAGCCGGGCTGGAACTGTGGGTTGGTCCGGTCGCCGATCAACATATAAGTCGAATTGTATTGGGGGTAAGGAATAGGCTGGGCCGCGCTCCCCAATGCGGTGGATGGCAATCCGTACCTGCCGCTTCCAATATCACTGACGTCTGAAAAACCGCCGGTGGTGTAGTTCAGCACCTTGACAATTGGTATGGGTTCCTCAGCCAGAACGGAAGCAGCTTCGAGAAAGAATGTGAAAACTCCAACAATAAAAACCTGGTAACGCATAGGACCCCTCACTTGTCCTTTTTTGGAGTCTGTGCAAGGCGAACCCTGGTCATCAGGAGATCCCCCAGCCATTTCTGCGGCTGCCCCAAAAAGAGAACCGCTTCTACCTCGTTGTACACAACCAGCGCCTCTTCTGCCCCGCTGCGGCGCAGTTTCGGCCACACGTGATCGATACCGGGCTTCGCCGTGGACACCGCCATCGTTTGCGAAAAAATACCCGCTTGACTTCCGCCGAGATTCGCCATGACTCGGGCGCGCTGCTCGGGTACTTTCTCTGAGTACACTCCCATACAAAGTCCAGAATTCCAACAGGACAAATCGAAGCCTCGATAACTGACCAGATTCTGGCGCGTTTCCGTCAAGGAGAACACAGAACCAGCGGTGGCGAGCCAGCCGGAATTCGACTGGAAACGGTTGAACAGCAGTCTCTCCCCCTTTTCGCGTATTCTATCGCGGTAGTCAGACCAAACGAGCCAGAGTGTATCATCAAATTGTCTCGCCAGGGGGGTGACTGACGTCACCTGATCTTCATAAAGTGGCTGGTCGAGGTTCCAGCCTTGTCCCCCGTCCTTAGAGTAGTCGAAAAAGATGACACTTTTTGTGCCTAGATCCTCAGTCCAGAAGGCAAAAATCGTATTCTCTATGACCGCGAGCTGCGGAGCACGCTGTACGCGTGAGGTATCATCATTTAGAGGTCTGGGCGTGCTCCAGGTTTTTCCATGATCTTCGGATCTTGAAAACACAACCGAACGCGCACCCGCTCTTGAATCCAGCCAGATCAAATACGCTCCTCCCGTATCCAACGCCATCTGAGGATCTTCGGAGGTGCCGCTTTTGCCGGTTTTCAAATTGACGTCAATGTTCGCCCAGTTCAGCCCGTCGTCTTCACTGCGAAACAAAAGAATCCGTTCTTCTGAGGCGAACTCTCCATTAGTGATATAGATAAACAAATTTCCCTTGGAATCGCCCGCCAGCTTTGGATAGCGGGCAACAGAGATGCCTGCCTTGAAAGTCTTGGGGGATGACCAGCTTTTCCCGCGGTTATTAGACCGGCGGTACTGAACACTTACTTCCCCCGATTCCTCATTGTGAGACAACCAGGCGTAGTGGACCGATCCCGAAGGAGAGATCCAGAGTGCAGGACCTCGATCCAGCAATGGCTGATCGCTCAGGTTGATCACATCCCCCCAGCCATCCTTAACGCTGTAATAGCGGTAAAAGACGTCAGTATCGCGGCGGCCTTGCTCTGCACCCGCAAAGCCCACGTAGGCGTTCCCCTCACTATCGGTCTCCAGTTGATTGCGTGTGAGGTGGGACTCAACGAAAGCAGAGACCTTGTCTGTCGTCACACGCTCGTGGGAAATGACCTCAATCTCTCTTACATCGGGAGAAAACGCGCCTAGCGAGATGGAAACACACAGCAAGAAAGTAAGGATGACGAAGCGATACATCTAAATAAAACCCGTTAAAACTGCGGAGACGGAAGCAAATAAGTCATTGCCCCCTTAGATAAAAAAAGGGGAGGCCGACTGCTCGCCTCCCCTTGAGACTGCTCAAAAATCAACCTCAGCCTTTAAGGGCTGGGGTTGGTGATTGACGCATTGGAAACCGCTAGATCATGAGCTGCTGACGCCAACCACCAGGAAGCACCGAAACCTTCAAACTTCAACACCACCTGTCCAATGGTGACAAAGCTGGGAGTAAAAGCATTGTCCATGATCGTGGGATCGATGGGAGCAATGGTTCCCGCGGTTATGGTCACATTGTAAGCGGTGCTGCTGGTTGAAAAATTCCGGGTCCGGGTCTGGTTGTTATCGCGAACAAAACGAATCCAGCCCTGCGAAGCATCCGAGGTCGGCGTGATCGTTGCGTTCAGACCCGCAAAACTGCCGCTGCCCGTGAGCACCGTAGCTGCGATCTCACCGAGATTATGAATGCTCAGACCATCGCGCCGCGTCGTCGCGTCAATGACGCCGTTGATCCACACCTGCAGGCAATCCACAATGATCCGCAGATTGGCGGTCGGCGCCACTGTCGGCGGCGGCGAAATGTTGATCGGTTGACCCGGGATCAGGCTCAGCTTCTGCTCCTTGTTGTCGTAAATCTGCAGAATGTACCGAGTCTGAGCACCCGTCAGGTTGTAGGAACGGTCGCGGATTTCCACGCCGGATACCGTGGCGGCTACCGCCGTGTTCTTGCTACCGTCGTAGTCGTCCACAATGGAGAGAAGCTCCACGCGCTGGTTTCGGTTGTCGGCTGTATGGAGTGAAGTCCATCCCAAGGCCCCATAGTGAGAGCCCCCGCCGACGCCGGTTCCCGCTGCCAACGTGGTGGTGGCACCCGACGGAACAGCCCCCGATACCGCCCTAAACGTATCCCCGCCATGCACCTCGTTGCGCAGGTAGAGATAATTGGTGGTGAGGTTGGTGGCCGTATCCGACTGCTTGGTATTGACTTCGGATCCGGTCAGGATCTTGAACAACAGCGGTGTTGAATTGCTGTCACCCGCTTGCCAACCATCGCCGTCGCCATGCCCGTCATTGATATTCCCGGCGCCGCCTTGAGCTTCGAGGACAAGATTTACCGCGGGGCGGGTCCAGGCATTCACGCCCCAGGCCAGGAACTTGTCCTGATCGCTTTGAGCGCCCACGATAAAGCCCTTGGGCACGGCTGTCGTCTGATGCCCAATCAGGTAGTTGAAGCTCACTGCCGTGGCATTAAACACGTGCAGGTTGCTCGCGGACAATCCGGCAGCAGAGCCAATGCGGTTGTTCACAAAAGGATCCGTGCTGGTTCCCGTTCCCGAAGTGGGACGGAAATTCCAGCATGGATCGGTTGTGCTCAACGTGGTGGGCGCCAGTTCCTTCGGAAATAGAATTTCCGCATCATCATCGGCATCCGTGGAGGTTCCCGCTGCGGTCGCAAAAATCAAAAAGCGGCCCGACAGGAAACGGTTTCCCTTAATGGCCGGAAAATCTGCCGAAAGGTCCGGACCAAAAATCCGGCTCTTGGTGTTGATGGGGTTGCCCCCCAGGCTGGCAGCCGGAATAGTGAAGTTAAACGGATCCAACAGCAACGTGTCGTTGCACGTCAAAATCACCAGAAAGTCGAGCAGGTCTTCGCACTGATCATTGAAATAGCGGAAGTGAATGGTCACCGCCTGCGTGGGGTGGGTGTTGGTGACCGAAATAAAGTTCCGCTGTATTTCACCGTCGGCCCCGGTGATATTCAGCAATTGATTGACGTTTTTGGCTGCCAGATCGGCTGCTGAAATGGTTGACGTCCGTAGATTAATCCCGGTGTCCACAATGTAGAGCAGCTGTGAGCCCGGATCGACCACGGTCCCCGCCGGAATATTGCGGGTCTGCAGCGAGGTGACCCACCCGCCATAATTCGGCTGAATATAACCTGGGGTCTGGGCAAACACAGCGGAGGTGGCTACGAGGATCGATAACGCGCTCAGCACTGAAAGTGATTTCCACAATCTTTTCATCAAAGCATCCTCCTTAACAAGTTAAAACCTCAAAAATAACCTTTGAACAAAACCTCTCGGAACTTAGTCTGAAATTCAGATCACCTCCCCAGTTTCTCAAGGTGTGCAAAGCCGCAAAATTAATCATAAATGTCGAAAATCAAAACTAAACACCCCAAAAAATGACGAGATAAAAAGATGCACATGCTCCCGAAAAGTCGCACTTTTTTTCCCGCGGAAATAGGGGTTAAACTTCTCCTCAAAAACCCTCGCTTCCGAATATTACTCGATTTAAGTGAAAAAACAAGCAAAAACTTTAAAATTCTTAACCCGAAGTGTTATCGTTCCAATGGCATGGAACAACTAAACTCTTCCCCTCCCGCAGCGGGTCCACCCGGTCGCGCTCCCCAGGGGGCCAGTTCGCGTCAATTAGCACACCTATACGACCGGAGATATTTCCACGGCCAGAACAGCGGGTATCCTTCTGAAGGCTACGCCGCCTCCCACCCCGACTGGGCCGCCTGGCTGGAAGCCATCTCAGTTATCCGGGAGGCTGGCCGTCTGGTCGACCTAGGGTGTGCCTATGGCTACCTGGTACAGGAAGCGCGCAGCCGCGGTTACTCGGCCTTCGGGATCGATATTAGCCCCTACGCCCTGTCTCAGCTTCCTTCAGCCCGCCCCTACGTTCTTCAGGCCAACCTGCAGGCTGGGGCCTTGCCTTTGAAAACGGCATCGGCCGACGTTGTGGCTCTTTTTGACATCCTGGAGCATCTGAACGATCCCCTAAACTGCCTGAAAGAAGCGGTGCGGTTGCTGGGCACCGAAGGTCTAGTGGTCGGGACGACTCCCGATCCGATTTTTTTTCAGCGAAGTGAAGCCACGCACCTTAGTGAACACCCTCCCTCCTACTGGGTAGAGGCGATGGAACGGCTGGGCCTACAGGTACAGTTTCGTTTTTCAGGAGAAGCGTACAACTTTCAGTTTGTCGCAGCCAAGAGAGGATCGGACACGGCCGGCCGCCTGAATCTTTTCCAGCACGACTATATCGGCGGCCAGGTGGATATCTTGCAGGTAGAGGGACCTCTCTCAGCCGTCTTGCGCCATGGCTGGGGAAGGCCGGAAGCTTCGGGAAGGATCATCATTGCTCGACCGGCGTCGGTCTATCTTTTGAACTCCACAAACGCCCCGTTGCGGGCGCGTCTAAAAGTCAGCGTTCTCCGTGGATGCCCTTCCTTCGGGCGTCTCGTGGTTCAATTGGGTGGATTTCCACTCGATGAACTGTACTTCACATCAGAAAAGACCTCTTATGCGCTCGACTGCGAACTGCTCATACCTTGCGGAGGGCAGCATCTGTTCTTTGACACGACGCCGGCCGAGGCGCAGGTTTTTGTTAATGAAATAAAAATAGAAGCCACGCCCGCTCCCAGGAAAGCCCTCACGCTTACCCTACCTTTTGATCTTTACAGCCGCTACCAGCACGCAGCAGAGATGGCAAGCATACTCAGGCCGGAAAGCATTCTCGATGTTGGCGGCTTTCTAGGCGACGAAAAAGGTCATTTAGCCATCAGCCAGGATTTCTTCTGGACCGCCCCAACCGAGGCAGAAAAGGACGCCCAGCAGCCGATTGTCAGATCGACGGACCTGAAAAACTGTGATCATCCCAGCCACATCCCCGCTCCAGCCTGGAACCAGCCCTTCAAAGACTGTTCATTTGATCTCCTTATTTCTCTGGATGTCCTGGAGCATATTGGTGGTGAACAAAGAGTGGCGTACCTGGCCGAATTGGATCGTGTGGCAAGGAATTGGATCATCCTGGGCGCTCCCTTCGATTCTCAAGAGGTGCGTGCTGCGGAGAAGAGACTCAGCGCATCGGTGATGCAGAGCCACGTTTTTCTTCGGGAGCACTCAGAACTAGGCCTTCCCACTTGTGAATTAGTTGAACAGTTCTTCAAAAATAGGTCCGGTTATCACATTCTTCAATTTCCGAACAGCCATTTACTACGGTGGGAGATATTGCAGATTTTGACCCAACATTATTTTCAGATTCGCAATGGTTCCGCTGCGCGGCAGTTCAATGTCCTCTACAACAGATACTTTTCTCAGCTCGATCGGGCAGAGCCGTGCTATCGAAAGATTTTTCTAATTGCCAAGCAGAGGCTTTCCCGTCACCAGGAACAAGGACTCAATGAACTGGTCGGCGGTTCTTTCTCTTCTTTTTCTGAATTGGATCTGGCCTCTTTTGCTGCCTTCCATCAACACCTTCACCAGGTGCTTTTGAGGCGTGATGCAGCCCTGAGCGATCTGCAATTCCTGATCAACGAGCGGGAAAAGCTCATCGAAATTCTTCAGAGCCGTCGGCATGGGCGAAAGACGTTCTGGAGATCGCTGGGGACTGCTGCGCGAGCGTTGTTCCATCGAGGCAGGTCCGGCAACTGATGAGCGGGCCTTCGTTGCTTTCAGTGGTCATCATCAACTATAACGGGCGCCGTTACCTGGACGAACTGTTTTCATCCCTGCAAGGGCAGAGCATCCAAAACTTCGAAATACTTTTTGTCGACAACGCCTCCAGCGACGGTAGCCCTTCCTATGTGGAGCGTCAATTTCCGTGGGCGCGAGTCATCAGACACCAATCGAACCAGGGGTTTGCCGTTGCAGCTAACTCGGCAGCCCAGTTGGCTCAAGGGCAACATCTTGTTCTTGTGAATACCGACGTGAAACTGGACCCGTTCTTTCTCGAAAACCTGCTGCAGACTGTTGAAGCCGATCGCTCCATTGCAGCCGTCGCGGCCAAACTCAGACTTTATGACCGCCCGAAAACCCTCAACGGGATTGGAGGAATGATGAATTACCTGGGCTATACATGGGACCGCGGCATGTTTGAAGAAGATTTGGGGCAGTATGATGAGAGCAGCGAAGTATTATTTGCGTCCGGCGCGGCGTCGCTCTATCGCAAATCTTGTTTTCTGAATTGCGGGGGATTCGACGAGAAATTTTTCATGTACCATGAAGACGTCGACCTTTGCTGGCGGCTGTGGTTGTTTGGGTTTCGAGTGGTCACAGCACCGGCTGCCGTTGCTTACCATCACTTTGGTGGTTCCACACGAGCCCATCAGGGACTGATGTGGCGCGAACTTCTTGGCGAACGCCACAATATTCGTTCCCTATTAAAGAATTATCAGGTACGGAACGGCTGGAGAGCGATCCGTGACCTTTTGCTCTTGCCTCAGAGCCCCAAGCGTAAACTTGCACAACTCAGAAACCTGCTGTGGAATCTCGGGAAGCTCACCGATACTCTCCGACAGCGACAGTGGATACAGTCACAAAGAACCCGCACGGATAATGAGTTGAGGCGCCTTATTGTACAATCTAGCGATGTCCCCGTCCGCCTCTGAAGTGTCAATCGTCACCGTTAACTGGAACGGCAGACACCACTTGGAAACACTGCTTCCGTCGCTGTTACCTCTCGGTTGCCAGGAGATCATCGTGGTCGACAACGGCAGCACCGACGGTTCACAACAGTTTCTTAGCCGGTTGACGCGGGTCAAACTGATTCAAAATCAAGAGAACCGAGGCTTTGCGCATCCAGTGAACCAGGCCGCCGTGCAGGCTCAAGGCCGCTATCTTGCGATTATCAACAACGACATGAGAGCTCATCCGCGCTGGATTGATGCCGCCCTCGAGCGCATCGGCAAGGATACTCCTTGCATTGCTTCGCGGATTCTCGATTGGGAAGGGACACGCATTGACTTCAATGGATCCTCTCTCCACTACCTTGGATATGCACTGCAGCAAGACACCGGTAAGCCTCTCGACCAGGTGAGTAGCCCGGACTTCGTGCTGTTCCCCTGTGGTGGAGCGATGTTGGTGGAGCGGAATTTCTTCCTCGGGCTAGGCGGCTTCGACGAGGACTTTTTCGCGATTTTTGAAGATGTCGATTTCGGCTGGAGAGTATGGATTTCCGGGTTCCAGGTAGCCATGGCTCCCCAATCAATTGCCTTTCATCGCGGTCATGGAACCTTTAAGGCCCAGCCATTACCCAAGATGCGATACCTGATGCATCGCAATGCGCTGATGACAATTCTGAAGAATTACGAGGATCAGAATTTTTCGCGCATTCTTCCTCTGGCACTAATACTTGGCTTGAAAAGGGCGGTCCGATTGTCGGGTGTCCAGAAAGAATCCTTTTATCTCTGGACGAACGCGTCGGTGCGCCTGAAAAACAAGGACGAGTTTCTTGAAAGGAACCTGTGGGATGCGTTGAACCATATCGTCTCGATTGAAGATGTTTTAAGCCGGCTTCCATCCATCACCCACAAGCGGAAGGTTATTGCACGTTTCCGGCAGCGTGGCGATTCGGAAATCTTCAAGCTGTTTAACGATCCTTTCCGGCATATTGTGGAAGATCCCGTCTACCTTAAAGACGAATTGAAGCTGCTTGATTTTCTTGACCTTACTTCCGCCTTTAAAGCTGCCTACGATGGGGCGACGCTGCAGCAGCTGCCCGAGGTTCTCAGGGAAAAGATAGAGTCGCTGGAACAGGAGCTGCGCGCACTTCAATGGTGGGGTATTCACGCGGTGATGAGGGCGCCGCGCAAACCCGATGGCGGTTTGAGGAGCATGGTTCGCAGCTTGCGCGCTCTCGGCGCACGCGAGAGCTGGAGGCGCTTGCGCGAAAAGATTGAAAATGGAATTTAGCGTCATCATCCCTACCTTTAACCGGGCTTCAATCCTTCGAAAAACTTTGCAGGGGCTGGCTTCAAACGCAGCAACGCTGCAAAACCCTCAATGGGAGGTATGTGTCGTCGACGACGGTTCCACGGATGACACGCCTTCGACTGTAGAGTACCTAGCCGCGGGTTTTCCTGTTTCCTTACGTTATCTGAAACAGGCCAACAGAAAACAGGGCGCGGCGCGAAATTTAGGAGCCCGAAGCGCTGCCGGCAATTATCTGGTTTTCCTGGGTGACGACACCATTCCTGCTTCGAATTTCCTTGTCGAGCACCAACGCAGCCACCAGAACAAGGACCCTGGCGTGGTCGTCATCGGGTACACTCCGTGGGCCGCAGATTTTCGAACCACACGCTTTATGAACTATGTGGGCGAGCAAGGCTGGCAATTCGGCTTTGCTTTAATTCAGAATCCGGAAGAGCTTCCCTTTAATTTTTTTTACACCAGTAATCTCTCCATCTCACGGGATTTTTTTCTATCTGCAGGCGGTTTCGATGAAGACTTTACGGAGTATGGCTGGGAAGATATAGAGCTGAGCCTGAGGCTGCAAAAGGCGGGTATGCGTCTGATCTATAATTCACGGGCGGTAGCCTATCACTATCATCCAACTTCCATCAGGTCTTTTGTAAAAAGACAGAAAAAGGTGGGAGCCTCGGCCTGGCGCTTTTACGAAAAACATCCTGAGATGGCTGGTTTTCTCAACGTTCTGCGGGCTCGTCCTTACCCTTATCGCAGTAAGTTCCAGATGTGGTTGTTGACACTCGCCTGCGAGATTACTGAAACGTGGCGCTGGCTTGACATGAGCCGCTATTATCCGGATCTAATGAGCTATTACTACAATCGGGGAGTCCTGCAGGCGCGCAACCATTTGGCTTCATTCTAAAGGGCGATATTTCTTCAATTCCTCATTGACCTGTTTGAACTGAAGAATGAACGCTCGATGTTCAGCTTTGGCCCAGTCGTACAACTCGAAAGACCACCACCATACACCTTGAACTCCGGTACCATGGGCGATCTTTGCCATTTCGAGGAGAACCGCAGCATCCGGCCGCTCGTCATCTTCACTCGGAAGGGTCAAGTTCAACTGTTCCACGGCATACTGGTACCAGTCGCCGCGTCCGTGTCCCTGCAGCACCATCCAGACTGGTTTTTCCTCCGCAAGCAGCACAGCCTTCTCCGACGCAGTGCGCACCCGTCCTTTCCAATCCAAGCCTCTCTTGAACGGATAGACGTCAATACCAAAAGCCGTACTGAAGGGTAGAAACAGCCGAATCCACTCCTCTCGTGCGGTAATTGAATCCACATGAAAGAGAACCCCCTTGCCGCACCGGTTAAATTGATCCTTTGCCCAGGAAAAACGTTCCGGAGAAGGACGGCGGCTGAAGTCTTCCAGAGGGTATCGATATCCCGGCTCGTCGGGCAGATAGACGCCAGCAAATGCGGGATGTGAACAAGCGGTCTCGAGTACGGCAAGCAGCCATTTTTCGGGAACGGCTGCAGGCTGCCAGCTGTCGAAAACAAGCTTCAGGTTTTGTGCGGCAGCCCTGTCGAGATCTTTCTTCCATTTTGTTGGGTTCACTTCAGGGCTGCGCCAATAGAGGGTGTGATTGAAACCGAGACTGACAAGGAAGTCAAAATAATCCTGATCCAGATTTCGAGGGGCACTCCAGGAGCCGATTACGAACTCTGCCGGGGCATCTTCAATACGGCGCTCATGGATCGCCAGGGCCAGCAGACCAAAAGCAACCAGGGCATATTTCATCACCGTGTGATTGTCTCATTTTTTGGGAACCTGATCATGGCCGAAGTTCCCTCTTCTCATTTCTTCCTGTACTCTTTTGACGCATGGAATCGGAGTTAACCGTCGTTATTCCGACCTGGAACCGGCGCGAACTTCTGCGGAATTGCCTGAAATCCCTGGAAGGGCAGTCGCAACCATGCCGCGTTCTGGTGGTGGATAACGGCTCCAGTGACGGTACTGTGGAAATGGTTAGAGGAGAGTTCCCACAAACTTTGCTCCTTCCACTGAAGAAAAACACGGGCTTCGCCCGCGCTGTAAATTTGGGCATTCAAGAATCATCTACTCCCTATCTTGCGACACTGAACAACGATACTGAGGCTGATCCCTCATGGGTGGAAGCCGGCCTTTATGCTCTAAAGCACCATCGCGAGTATTCGATGTTTGCCTCAAAATTGGTGAATTATTTCCAGCGTCAGGTAATTGACTCAGCTGGGGATTGCTACAGTCGCGCCGGAATGCCCTACAAAAGGGGGTCGGGGAAGGCAGCCACCCTTTTCACACGCATCGAGCCTGTGCTCGGCGCTAGCGCCGGCGCAGCTTTTTTCAGGAGAACCCTCTTTGATGCAATCGGAATGTTCGATGAAAGATTTTATATGTACCTCGAAGATGTTGACCTGAGTTTGCGAGCACAATGCGCGGGCTATCGTTGTCTGTTCTTGCCCGATGCAATCGTCTATCACATCGAAGCCGCCTCGGATGCAAACCGTCGTACGACTACTTTAGAGAATCACACCAAAGACCTACGAACTCACTATTCTACTCTGCGAGTATATTGGATTACGCGAAACCGGTGGATCTTGATGCTTACTTATCAGCCGCTCCGTAATTTCCCCTTTTTGGCGGCAGGTTGGATTCGCAGCGCTCTTTTCCACCTGATCAAGGTCGGATTCTTCTGGTCCTTTTTACGCGGACTGGCGGCTGGACTGGGCTGCAGCCGCTATGCGCTCTCCAAACGCAGGGCTATTTTAAGAAAACGGGCAATCAGCAGCCGTGATTTATGCCGCCTATTTCGAAAGTGTTCGTGATCTGCATCAATTGGAACGGACGGGACGTGTTGGGACCCGCCCTGCAAAGCGTCCTAGCGAATGATCATCCGAACACCTATCTTCTGGTCGTGGACAATGGTTCGACTGACAACTCTCTGGATGAAGTCCCGCCTGGCATAGAAATCCTCTCGCTCCCGCAAAACAAGGGTTATGCGGCGGCAATTAACCGGGCCCTGGAAAGCGCTGTGGCCGTTGGTGAAAATCCCGATTATTTTTTGATCATCAATAACGATATCTGCCTCTCACCCACGTGCATTTCTGAACTGGCCGGGTTGGCCGAACAAGCGCCTCCCGGAGTATATGGCCCCAAGATCCTCAACAGCTCAAGACCGGACCGCTTGGACGCTGCATGGGGCAAGATCACCTGGAGCCATGTCTTGGCTCGATTTTATGGGAAAGCCGCAAAGGACGCACCCAAGTGGAACATCGCGCGTAAGGTTCCGCTGCTACTGGGCAGCGCCCTGCTTATACATCGAGACGTCATCTCCGAGGTGGGCGCTATGGACGAATCTTTTTTCATGTACCACGAGGAAGTGGACTTCCTCTACCGGTGCCGGAAGAAAGGCTTTTCGGTCTATTACTGTCCAACTGCAGTTGCGTGGCACAGAGGTGCGCACAGCACTCGCGAAAATCCCTTACAAAGAGTTTTCTGGACGCGGAGAAATTCCGTCCTGTTTCTGAGAAAGCACCGCGCCGGGCCGCTGCAATGGCTTTATTTTGGGCTGACCTTGGCCGGGAGCTTACTATTCAATATCGCCCGGCTGAAGTGGCGCAAGAGCTCAGTCATCTGGCAAGCTTTGCGAGCTGGCTTCACAACCCCCCTCGCCGATTCCTGAATCATGGCCGATGTCAGCTTCATCATCCCCTCGTACAAGCCAGGACCCGTACTGGAATTTTGCCTGCAATCCATCCACCGCCAACAAACGGCGCTCACCTACGAGATCTTGGTCGTGGACTCTTCTCCCGACGGTTTTCCAATTGCTCTGGGCCAAGACAGCCCCACGGTCCAGGTATTCCGGTCCCCGGAACGGCTTTCTCCCGGCAGGGCTCGCAATTGGGGGGCAGAGCATGCGAAGGGGAAGCTCATCGCCTTCTTGGATGCCGATGCTGTGGCTTCTACGGACTGGCTGGAGAAGGCCTGCTCATCCCTTTCCGGTGAAAGACGCCTGGTGGGGGGAGCCGTTCTCAATGCCAACCCGGAGAGCCTTGCCAGCCGTGTTCTTTATCTAATCGAGTTTTCAGACTACCTTCCAGGACTGGTTTCGGAAGGGCGTGCGGTGCTCTCCAGCTCCAACCTCCTGCTCTCCCGTAACGACTTCATGCGTGCAGGAGGCTTCGATGAACGCCTCGAGATGGCAGAGGACCTGTTATTTTGCCTGCAGTTCCCACGACAGGTGTTCTTCAACGCTTCAGCGCATATTCAACACTATCACCGCACAGAATGGAATAAAGTCAAGGCTCACCTGAGGGAGCTGGGATATTGGAGCGGGAAGCTCAGAAGATCGTACCCGCTTCCAGGTTCGTGGGTGCGAAATATCCCTATGCTCAGTTTCCTCGTCCCCGTTTATCGAAGTGTTTTGATCGCGGAAAGAATCCGGAAAAGCAGCATAGCCAAGAAAGAACTCTGGCTTCAGCCGTTGGTGGTGGCGTGCTTGTTTTATTGGGCTGCGGGATTCTACCGAGGTATCCAACGGTAAAAGATTTACTTCTGCTCTGGCTGCTGTGGCGGAACTGTCGGCTTCAGCACAGGTGTGAGCTTATCACCTCGTTTAAGCTTCTGGACCTGTTCTTCTGTCAACCCAAAAAGGCCACGCGCACCCGGGCTGAGGTAATTGTAGACAATGGGGACGCTCATGCGTTTGCGTTCGCCCTTTTGTTTCAAGACAAGGGTCATTTCACTCTTCAGATCCTTGCTTATCTCTTCACCTTTGTAGTGAATGATGATTCTTGCAGATTCCCCAGGGGCGATTTCCTTCGGACTCTCAAGGATCTCAAACTTACTGGCGTCCAATTCGACCTGTTCCAGCACCGCAGACGTGTCCACCCCGTTTTCGAGAAACAAGACACCGCGTTGGCTTGTATCCAGGAAATGAATTCGAAGGAGTTCCGGATTGATCCTGAAGACGGGCGGTACCGACTGTGCTTTGGTCTGGGCTGACTCGAAAAGTTGCAAGAGCGGCTTGTTTGAGGCCTCGGCCACCTTTGCTTTCCACTGATCTTCCTCGAGGACCCATTTTTCTTCCACCTTGAACTCAATGAAGTGACCGGGCGTGCCTTCCATCAAACGGTCTAAAGCTACCTGAACCATAGCTTCTCGATCAGAAAGCATCTGCACACTTAAAAGCTTCCAGGATCGAAAAATAGGTTCCTTCCTCAAGATGAAGTCATTACGGGAATCCAGCGTCACCAGGTCAAGAGCTGAGTTCTTATTTTGTTTAAGAAGGAAGTCCCAGTATTGGGCAACGGCTCGTTCGAGCTCTGTAGGAACGGAGCCATGGCTTTCAGGAAAAAAGGAGGTGAGAATGAAAAATAACAGCAGTAAATTTTTCATATGATTCCTCAAAATGCAAAGGGGCTATAAACTGCATAGCCCCTCTCTTCTCTCCTCCAAGGTCAAGCTGGAAACTAGGGAACAACCACGGGAATTCCACCGATGAATCCACCGCTCCCAACAGCGGGTTCCATGTGGAAAGCCTGCGTAAAGCCGGTGGCAAAAATCGTGACCGTGTAGGTTCCGGCGACACCGTCACAATTTGCTACGATCCACGCATAGCCGGCAAAAGAACGAGTCGCGCTCCCCGTGGCGCGTGTCAGAATGTCCGATAGTAATACGGTATAAGTTTCACCAGGAGCCAGCGTACCGTCGGCACGAAGGCCGGTGCCGGGCGATCCGGCCGCTGTCTCAAAGACAATGAGCGTACCGTCGGCATCAAAGAGGTAAAACTCGATCGTACCCTGCCTGTCTCCACGAGCGCGAATGAGTTCAAAGTTGTCGTTTGCTCCTCCCGCCACCGGTGTAGGTGCAACTGCAGGCGGAACGGCAAGCATATTGCTCACGGAGATAGCGGTGTCAATCGCAGTAGCACCCGGAAGGCGGGCCATGAATGCTGCGAAAACCGCCGTTTGTTTAGGCGTACCCGTAGCGTGCAAGAAAGATACCGTGTCCGTCCCAGGGGTCAACTTGCTCCCTGTTTCAGCCATCGCATGAATTCCAAAAGCCAGGGTCAGCGCACTGAAAAATAGAATTGCTCTCACTTTTCTCATGCTTTCTACTCCTTCGGTTAAGGTTGAACCAATCCTCATAAATTCTCAAGACGGAACAAATCGCCTGAAAACCACCCCCGTTTCAGTCTTCCTTCCAGGATTCACTTTTCAAAAAGCTATAAAAACGAGCGACACCCCTATCTGCTTAAAAAAGCTGACAATGAAAGATGCATTTCAGGCTGAAAAGTCGCACTTTTTCTTCCCTAAGGAATGTACACTAATTGGCGCGATTTGTATCCCTGAAAATCACCGATAATGACAAAGGGAACTTTCCCCGCCGTGCTGAGACTGCCATAAAAAAGAGGCCCCCCCGGCCTGCTTTCAGCCAAAACGATCCGGTTCCCGTATTCAAAAACCAGAACATCCGCCTCTCCCGTCTGCCCTCCCAGATTGGTGAGCTTCAGGATGCGCGCGCTGTTGAGCAAATCGTCGGTCCCCACCACAAAACTATCGCTATAGCGAGAGCCAATCGTCACTCCATTGCGGAGCGCACTATCCAGGACGTAGAGCCGCCGATCTTTTTGGGACCCGCCAGAGTCAGAATCTACCACTAACCCTGGTGTAAACGGAAGCAATAACTCTTTAACGTACTTAAATTGTTCGCCTGATTTTTCATAAACAAAAAGATGTGGCGAGTTTTTCACCAGAAGAGCCAGGTCAAGTTGTCCATCGGCGTTAAAATCATAAAGTGCCAGCCCGATTACCGATTTCTGCAAGACAAAGCCGAAGGCCCATCGGCGGAATTCTCCATATTCATCGCCCAGGTAAGAATCCAGGACCGTTCCAAGAGGCCCTACGCGCGCAAACACCAAATCGGTCAGGCCATCTCCGTTCAAATCACTGGTGAGCACCTGGTCATTATCTCCAAAGACCAAAATCTTGCGGCTGATGCCCATTACAAAGCTGAACTCCAAGCCGCCCTCCAGCGCGAAGGAGCCGGTCTCTAATCGGGCAGCACGAAATACCCGGCCTGAGAGTTGAGCCCAATTGCCAATCACGAGAAAATCAAAAACATCAGGATTTTCTCGGAGGGGTTGAGTGGGCTCAATGTCTTGAGTGGGGTTTAATTTCTCAACTGCACCGCCACTCTCTGCCGGAGGATTTTCTGCCACCGTTGTCTGAGGTGAATTAGCGCTCTCGGAACTCTGCTTTTTATCTCTCGAGGCTGGTGCCGGTTTCGCTGCATCGAACGGATTTTCAGGCTCGCGTAGAATCGGAAACGCCGAATTACCGAAAAGTTGGTTGGCGGCGAGTTGATATTCTCGTTCCAATGCCTCCAGTTCAGACTCACCGCTTAATTCAAAACCCGCCTCCCCAAGGCGCTTTGAGAATGACTTTCCCAAACCCACTAAAGATCCTCGGGAATGCCCGCTTTCTTCTTTCCCGCCGGCGTCAGGACTGTTTTGCTTTACTTCCCAATCATTGGCGGGAGGCGTGAAGACCCCAGGCATTCCCTCACTTTCAGAAGGAGGGAATGATATAGGTGGGGAAGATGACGTTTCTGAACGCACCGATCCTCTATGCGGCAAAAGGACAGAAATCGAATCTGGCTTCGTCGAGCGACCAAGTGTCTCCTTGGTGTATGGAATACTCGTGAGCCCAGACGTCTTCATCATGGAATTCCGGATAATCACCTCCGGGCGCTGAATCACGTGAGAGAAAGTCGAAAAGAACAGAGGGAGAGACAAAAGAAGCGCCAATGCCGTAAGACAAAGTACAACACCCCTTCTCCTCCTCACGTTTGGCCGCATTGGCGATAGTCCTCACCGGGGACGATTTCGATCCGGCGTTTCGGGACAGTTATACAGGACGCCAATGACAGAAGTAAAGTTAAAACCTGCTGGATCAGTGGGAAACGGAATAGAGATCGTACCCCCTTGGTGAGGATTCGGGTTTTAGGGAAGAGAAGTATGAAAGAACTCAGAAGTTACCTTTCAAAGAAGCAGGCCAGGGCGAAGTGAGCGGA
>JACQSY010000120.1 GCA_016211085.1 Acidobacteriota bacterium
AGGGTTCGGAGGCGCGAATGCCAATGAGCGCTCCCGGTGCAAGTGAGCGCTTACTCCGCTTCGCTTCGTGCGCGCCTCCGATTACGCCGGGGCGTCGATAGCCACAGGCGGGGCTGATCATGGGTGCAAGGGTTCGGAGGCGCGAATGCCAATGAGCGCTCCCGGTGCAAGTGAGCGCTTACTCCGCTTCGCTTCGTGCGCGCCTCCGATTACGCCGGGGCGCCGCCCACGGGCCTACGTGGACTCGTCGGGAGGTGCTTCAGCGGGAGGCGACCAACGCAGGATGGGCTGCCTTGCGGCACGTGTTTCGTCAACGCGAGTCCTCTTGGTGGTAATGGGAGCGTTGATGAGCAATTCGGGACTCTCACGTGCTTCACGCGCAATCGCAATCATGGCATCAATGAATGAGTCCAGCTCAGCCTTGCCTTCACTTTCGGTGGGCTCAATCATGAGGGCCCCGCGCACGATCAGAGGAAAATAAATCGTTGGTGGATGAAAGCCATGCTCGATCAGACGTTTGGCAATGTCCAGGGTCCTGATCTGGTTGGATGCCTGCTTTTTATCCGAAAAAACGACTTCGTGCAGTGAGGGTGAATGGTAGGCGAGAGCGTAGTGATTTTTCAAACGGGCTCGAATGTAGTTGGAATTCAGCACGGCCGTCTCAGAAATTTCCCGAAGGCCAGTTCTGCCGCAGCTCAGGATGTAGCACAGCGCTCGCACAAACATTCCGAAATTTCCATAAAAGCCGTGGACACGACCTATGCTGGAGCCGGGGGACTCCTCCAGTGAATATCCGGCACCGGTGCGGACCACCCGCGGAACAGGGAGATAAGGTGCCAGAATTTGTCTACAGGCAACCGGTCCACTGCCGGGTCCACCTCCACCGTGCGGTGTTGAGAAAGTCTTGTGCAGATTCAGATGCAGAACGTCGATGCCCATATCTCCCGGACGTGCATACCCCATCAGAGCATTGAAATTCGCTCCGTCCATGTAAATGAATCCGCCGCGGCCATGGACGATCTCGGCAACTTTCTCTATCTCGACTTCGAAAATGCCTAGCGTATTCGGGTTGGTCAGCATGAGGCACGCCACGTCTTCGCTCATGCGTTCGGCCAGGAGTGAAGTATCGATGGTCCCGCCCGGATTGGAAGGAATGGAGATTACGTCGTATCCAGCCAGGGTAGCGCTGGCAGGATTGGTGCCGTGCGCGGAGTCGGCGATCAAGACGTATTTTCTGGGCTTTCCTTGATGGACATGGTAGGCGCGGATCATGAGCAGGCCGGTAAGTTCGCCCTGGGCTCCTGCAGCGGGTTGGAGGCTCACCGCGTCCATGCCGGTAAGTTCTTGCAGGAAAACCTGCAGTTGAAACATCAACTCGAGGTTGCCCTGACTGAGTGTTTCTTCCTGGAGGGGGTGTACGCCCGACAGGTCACCCAAACGCGCTACCTTTTCGTTGAGCTTGGGGTTGTATTTCATCGTGCAGGACCCTAGAGGGTACATGCCGAGGTCAATATGGTAATTCCAGGTCGAGAGGCGTACATAATGGCGTATCAGGTCCAATTCGCTGACTTCCGGGAACCCTTCGATCTCGCCACGAACCAGGCTGGGTTCCAGAAGGGCTTCGATGGTGTCGTCTTCCACATCGAGCGGAGGGAGACTATAGGCCATTTTACCGGATGCCGACTTTTCGAAAATCAACTCCTCATTGATGTTGAATACGGTGGTGGTCCGGCTCACTTGGCAACCTCGACGGCTTTGAAGAGTTCGGCGAAACGTTTAATCTGGGCGCGGGAATTCTGCTCCGTGACGCAGATCAGCATCTGGTGGGAACGTTCTGGATAGTATTTGCCCAAGGGGAGGCCTCCCACGATTCCCTCTCCAAACAATCTCCGATTGATTTTGCGTGGGTGCTCGTCACAGGTCAGAACCATCTCGTTAAAGATAGGTCCGCTGAAGACAACATAATCCTTTAGCAAGTTTTTCAAATAATGTGCTTTCTTCACATTGTGCTCTGCGAGTTGACGCAGGCCTGACTTTCCCAGCGCGCAGAGGTAGACGGATGCAGTAAGAGCGCACAGGCCCTGGTTTGTGCAGATATTGGAAGTCGCCCGTTCTCGTTTGATGTGCTGTTCCCGGGTCGACAAAGTCAGTACGAAACTGCGCCGCCCCCGCGTGTCGACAGTCTGACCAACCAGGCGGCCGGGTATTTGTCTGAGGTACTGGTTGCGGGTTGCAAACAAACCGAGGTACGGGCCTCCATAGTTGAAGGGAATTCCGAAGGACTGTCCTTCGCCGGCCACAATGTCGATACCGAGTTGACCGGCGGGTTGAAGAAGCGCCAGTGATATTGCTTCGGTCACGGTGGCGATTGTCAGCACGCTATGGCGTTGCGCGATGGCCGAGACTGCCTTGAGGTCCTCGATGACTCCAAAAAAATTGGGGTTCTGTACCACGACAGCAGCGTGACGGTCGTCGAGAGCGGATTCGAGATAATTCAGGTCCAGGCGGCCTGAAGGCTCCAGGCGTAATTCATCGAGGGGAAAATCCAAATTTGCCAGGTAAGTGGCGAGCACCTGTCTGTAGTTAGGGTGCAGGCTGGGCGGCACCAACGCACGGCTACGGCCGGTGATTCTCTGAGCCATCAAAACTGCTTCAGCCAGGGCGCTGGCACCGTCGTAAAGGCTTGCATTGGCCACATCCATGCCCGTGAGCTGGCAGATCAGCGTTTGGTATTCAAAAATCGCTTGAAGGGTGCCCTGGCTGATTTCCGGCTGATAGGGTGTGTAAGCTGTGTAAAACTCGGAGCGGGAGATCACTGCGTCTACCACGCTGGGAATGAAGTGATTGTAAGCTCCTGCGCCCAGAAAATACCCATGGCGCTCGCTCGACGCATTTCTTTTCCCAAGGGATTTGAAATAATCAAGCACAGTGCTTTCCGCCCATGCTTCTGGTATTTTGAGCGCTTCTTTGAGACGAACTGCGGGTGGAATGACAGCAAACAGGTCCTCAACCCGCCTAATGCCGATCGCGTCCAACATCTGCAGTTTTTCTTCCGCGGTGAGTGAAAGATAGCGCATTACTTGGCGAGTTCTTCTTTGAGGTAATGCTCGTAATCCTGAGCGGAAAGAAGGCCCTTGATCTCGGAACGGTCTATCAATCTAAGTCTCACGATCCATCCGTCGCCATAAGGATCACTGTTGATCTTATCGGGCGTCTCCTGAAGCGCGCTGTTGGTCTCGAGAATCTGCCCCGAAACCGGGCTATAGATCTCTGAAACAGCCTTAACGGATTCGATGGACCCGAAAGGCTCGCCGGCGCCGATTTCCTCTCCTCTCTGGGGAAGCTCGACAAACACAACATCACCCAGTTCTTTTTGCGCATGATCCGTGACACCCACAGTGCCCGTATCGTCTTCAACAAGGATCCACTCATGTTCGCGCGTGTAATGGAGCTCTTCTGGAATATTCATAATCCTCTCAACCTCAAATCCGATTTGAAAGCAGGGCGTTGTTCTTTTACCTTAGCAGGCTTGTCGGAATCAAATGCTAATTCACCGGGCGTCTGTAAAAAGGAGTTGGCACCACGTTTGCTTTGATCCGTTTTCCTCGTATGTCGATACTTATCTCAGTCCCAGGATTTGCAATCGCTGGTGGAAGGTACGTCAGGCCAATTGCTTTTTGAAGAGTGGGAGCGAAACTGCCGCTGGTTACATGACCCACCAATCGGTCCCGGTAGTAGACAGGGAAGTGATCGCGGGCAATTCCACGTTCCACCATCTCAAAACCTACCAGCTTGCGCGAAATTCCAGTTTCTTTTTGCCGCAGCAGAGCCTGCTTTCCAATAAATTCTCCTTTTTCCAGCTTCACGATCCAGTTGAGGCCGGCTTCCCAAGGCGTGGTTGTTTCATTGATATCATTGCCGTAAAGCGCAAGGCGCGCTTCGAGCCGAAGGGTATTCCTTGCAGCCAAGCCTGCTGGAGTCAGCTCGCATTCCGTACCGGTTGCAAGGAGCCTCTTCCAAATCTTTTCGGCTTCCTGTGAAGGAGGATAGATCTCAAACCCATCCTCCCCCGTGTAGCCGGTTCTTGATACCATGCTCCTGGTTCCATTTATTTTGGTGAAAGTAAACCAGTAGCTCTTCAGCTGCCCAAGGTCAACGTCGACCAGTTTCTGGAGCAGTGCCTGTGAAAGCGGGCCCTGAAGTGCCAGTTGGGCGTAGTCGTCGCTGAAATCACGAATTTCCGCCTCCATTCCAATGTGCTGCACAATCCAGTGGTAATCCTTTTCGCGGTTGGAAGCATTCACGCAAATCAACAAGTGCTCGGCGTCAATTCGGTAAACAAGAATGTCGTCGACAAATGTTCCTTCGTTGAAAAGTAATGCGGAATATTGGGCCTGGCCGTCTGCCAGACGGTTGACATCATTGCACGTGATTTTTTGTACGGCGGAGAGCGCATTCCGGCCCCGAATCTCGATCCTCCCCATATGACTCACGTCGAAGAGTCCGGCGTGGGTACGAACGACCAGGTGCTCCTGAAGGGCGCTTTCGTATTGAACCGGCATTTCCCAGCCGGCAAAGTCAATGAATCGAGCGCCAAGTTCTTGGTGGGCTGAGAAAAGAGGAGTTCTCTTCATGATCAGGAGACTCAGCGGATTTCAGCGGCACTTTTAAAGACATAATTCTCGGAAATAGATGAATAAAAAGCCATGCCCAGGAACCTCAATTTGCCGTCCGGCAAAGCGCTTCCGGTCCAAACGCTGGAGTGCCGGTCCTTGCCGACCACGTCCTGCACGTCATAAAGCGCATCCAAAGTACGCATGCGCAGCGCCTCTGAGGAGGCAGGCTCCTCGCTGAGCACGATGTTTACACGCAGGACACTCCCGTCAGCCTGAACACTGTGGACTTGATAATCCTCATGAAGATCTTGCTGGAGGCGACGTTCAATCTCCGTCAAATCCTCCGCAGCGGGCTGCTCATCGGGAGAGGTCCGAAAGATGCTGTAGAAGATAAGAACCGGAAGGCCCACGGCAAAGAGGATCATGACAACAGCTTTGTAAAAGCCCTTCCAACCCATGCGGCCAATATACTGAATTCATTGGAAAATACAAGCCGACTGAGGGCAAGTCGAACCGCTCGCTAATTAAAGGAGGCGTGAACTCTTGAAGAGGAAGTTGCGTAATAACCCCGGCGTGTACGCACCACTGCATCGGGACGATTCTTGATCCTAACGTCAATGGAACGCCATTTACCATCCCGTTCCCTGTGGGTGGAGTTGTAAGCCAGGGTGTACTGGATTCGAAGATCCTGGGCGATCTCGGAATAGGCTCCAGACAGGTCCTCGATCCGCTGTGGCGAGTAGAGCCGACCGCCGGTCTGCTCGGCGATCATTTCCAGCTGGCGGCGTGCTTCTTCATAAGCCAGAGATTCGTCGCGGTCACGGGGACCACGGCCTCCCGGATTATAGGGGGGAAGTCTCCCCAAAAGAATGTCACCCAGAATGTCGGCCAGTCCGCCGCGTGAACCGCCCCGTCGAAAGACAACGTCCTCTTCAGTATCCAGCAAGATAGGATAAATCATGGACTCGGTTTCCTGGATGTCACGGTAAAGCTCCTGGAATCCAATTTGCGAGCCGTTCTGATAGTCCCCGGTAAATTGATTGTCTACCCCATCCGTGAAGACGACCACCGCTTTACGGCCATGAATCTTTCGCATGTAATCGGTTACCGACTCGTGCAGGGCATCATAAAATGCAGTTCCACCCCCTGACCTGATTTTATCAATTGCTTCGCTTATTCGCTCCCGGCTCCCGGTAAAATCCTGGAGCAGCCGTGTTCTTGAATTGAAGACTGCTAATGCAATCTGGTCGTTTTCCTTGATTTGACGCGTGAACGAGATGGCAGCCTTCTTCATCAAAGAAAGATATTTTTGAGTGCTGCCGCTCACGTCGAGGAGGAGCAGGAGGTGGATCGGAGATTCGACCGGCTCAAATTTTTCGATCGCCTGCTGAACACCCTCCTCAAGAACGAGGAAGTCGTCTTTGGTAAGGCTGGATATGGCCCGGTTCGTCCGCCGCTCGCGAACCGAGGCATTTAAGTAAATCCAGTCCACATCAACCTTCAGGCTGTAGCCGGTATCGACGGCACCCCGTGCCGTTTCCACGGGCGCCGGAGATAAGGCTGGGCTGGACGTTGTCCCGGGCTGTGAAGTGACCGAGCCTGAAGAGCCTGGCTCCGGCACGGACTCTTTCTGGGAACGACCACCTTCCTTTAGAACGGTGGAAGGCTTTTCCTCTACTGAAGCACGACCTGTTGAATGAGTCGCCGACGCGTCATCAACCATCGGGATCATGTCGAGAGAGACATCTCCCTGCAGGCTGGAGGCGTAGAGCAGGGGACCGCCTGAACCATATGATTGGCGAAGCTGCGGCTTCTTCTGCGGCCTGCCGTTTTGGTAAATGGTTCCTCCAGCTCTCAGCCACGCTTCTACTCCTGACTTCTGCGGGAGCGAGCAGAGGAGATTGCCCGTTACAGACTCCAGGCGCACGTCGTGTTGCGGCTGGATGGCGGTGCTGAAATGAATGTCTCCGCTATCACTCAATGCGGATACCGAAGCGTTGGTATTTTCGATGGAAATGGCACCGGTAAGGGTCTGTACCCTCAAGTGGCTTTTGAGTCCCTCGATTCTCACCTCTGGATTAGCCCCGCCGATCATCAGGCTGGTGTCATGAGGGACACGCAAGTTCAAATCCAGATAGCCGCCCTCATACTCGTAGTAGTATGTGTGAAGGAAAATTTTGTCTCGGGATTGAGCGGTGACCAGCACGATTTTATGCAGCACTTTTTCGTCAGGAGCGGTTTTGTGCGCTTCCACCACAACTGCAGCTTCGTTAGAAGCTCGCACGGTAACCGATCCATAATCGTTCTGAATAATCAGACCAACAGGCCCCGAGACTTCAAAATTTGTGCGCTCAACCTGTTCAGCCGCGTTCAAAAAGGCCGCTGCCAGCGAAAGTACTGCGAAACCCGGCGGGATACGAATTAACATTGGTTTTAAGAGTAGATGACGAATCTGTACATTTGTTTCAGAATGGCGTACTTAAGTGACGCAGCAAAAGCATGCTGGTTGGGGTTGTGGATGTTCTTACTGGTCCCAAACCTCCTATGCCAGGGTGTTTCCGGCTGTCGTTTTCTTTACCTCTCCGACCAGCGTATTGCGACGGTTGAGCTCGTGAGTGATCATGAGGCAATCCTGAATTATTTTAATTTAAAGGATGACTACGAAGTCATCCAGGCCCCTTACTTGGTGATCCAGTTTGAAAACGAGGCTGCTTTAAGGGGGCATGTTATTCAGAACGAGCGTCCATCATCACCCCCGCAGAAATACCAAGTGCATGATCTGCTCAAGCCGCGTGACTACCGTGGGTTTACAGTGCTTGGGAACTTCCGGAATCCGTCGAACTGCCGTCAGGCGTTCTTAAAGGTAGGATCGCAAGTCCTCGAGCTTGAGCCCGTAGAAGAAGAGGAATTTGGCCTAACGGAAGCCCGCGTGGGACGACTAGACCTCCAGTCTGAAGACAGGGTGGGGATGATCGAGAACGCCGGTTTCACCCGCGGCTACGGAACAATTCACCCGGTAGGAAGCGAGACATTTTCGAGGTTGGAACGATTGTTTCCGGACCTGGAATCGATTGCGCCGTTGGTCTTGAAAAACCCACCTCCGCGGCTGCCAGATCGACACCCTTCTGCAGATACCGTGCTGGTAAAGGTCAAGGGGCTCGTGAATCGTGAAGGGGGGATTTTCGACCTCAAGGTGCTCGACGAGGTGGAGCCTGATCTAGGCCAGGCAGCGGTGGAGACAATACGCAACTCCTGGGTATTTCTACCGGCAATTTCAAAAGGAGAGGTTGCGGAGGCTGAAGTAACCCTTAATGTGGTTTTTCAGAAATAAACGAACACTTTATTGCGACTCTACATGCTTTGAAAAATATTGCTCGATTGACCGGACAAAGTCAGGAATGGTCGCCTGCTCAGGCTGGACCACCACGTTAAGTCCGAGTCGACGGGCAGTATCTCCGGTAACCGGTCCGATTGCGGCAAAACGAAAAGCCCCAGGTGGTTGTCCTTCCAGCAGCGTCAAAAAATTCTCCACCGTAGAAGAGCTGGTAAATGCAACCAGGTCCGGAGCCTCCTTCTCAAGCACCTTCGCAAGCACGGGACCGCTCTCGGGTGGAATCACGGTGTCGTAAAGGGCGAGGACCGTCATTTCCACTCCAAATTCCTGAAGCTTTAACGGAAGCAAATCCCTGGCGCGGCTGGCCCTGGCCAGCAGGACCTTCAAGCCCTTCACGTGGCCCTGGTGCAGGCTCATGAAGTCCTCCAATATGCCCTCAGCCTGATAGATCTTGGGCAGGAGAGCTACTTTTTGGCCGTGCTCTTCAAGGACGCGGGCGGTAGCTGGTCCGATGGCACAAATTCGCACAGCGGCAGGGACGGAAAAGCCGGCCTCGGCAAGATACAGGAGGAAAATCTCTGCCCCGTTAGGACTGGTCAGTATCAACCAGTCGTACTCAGCCAGGCGGCTCAGCACAGGGAGAACCTCAAGGAGAGGCCTGGCTTCGATCTCGATGGTCGGGGCCTCCACTACCCTGGCGCCGGCTTTCTCCAAAAGCTCGCGAAAGACCTTGGATTGGGCGGACCGGCGGGTGATTAAAATGGTACGGCCCTTGAGTGGAGATTGCGGAGACGGTGGGCGATTCATGAAACAGGCAAACTCTTGAGAATGCCTTCAGCGCCGTTGGCAAGAAGGTATTCGGCCGCCTCGAGAGCAAGCCGGGACAGTTCGTCAAGTGTTCCATTCAGGCGCTTTTCGACGAACTGAGTAGCGTCAGGATTGGCGACAAAGGCAAGAAACTCGGCCTGTCCATACTCGACAAACGCGTGCGCTCCCATGGGCACTTGGCAGCCTCCACCCATCCTCCGTAAAAAAGTCCGTTCAGCGTAAACGCAACGGCGAGTCTCCAGGTGATCCATCACGGAGAGAAGTTCCTTGAGCTCAGAGTCCTGCGACCTGATTTCAATCGCCAGGGCGCCCTGGCCTACAGCGGGGATCATTTCGGAGAAGGGAAACCGATAGCAAATAAAACGAGCAAGACCAAGGCGTCGCAGGCCGGCGGCAGCCAGCACAATGGCGTTCAGGCCCTGCTCACGCATTTTCCTGATGCGTGTGTCGACATTGCCTCGCATCAAATGAATCTGCAGGTCGGGCCTCAGGTGCCGGAGCTGTACAGTCCGCCTTAATGAACTGGTGCCTATGGCGGCATTCTGGGGAAGCTGAGCAAGCGTCGGCACGGGTTCGTCGGAAACCAGGACGTCGGCAGCGTCTTCTCGCGGCGGAATGGCTCCGATCTCCAGACCGTCCGGCAGTTCGGTCGGCACATCTTTCATACTATGAACCGCCAGGTCCACTTTTTTTTCCAGCAATTGATCCTCGATCTCTTTTACGAACAATCCCTTGGTGCTTCCCAGGCGTGCCAGAGCCGAATCAGTTATCTTGTCGCCGCTGGTTCGAATGATTTCGATGCTTACTTGTAAATGGGGATGGCATTTCTGCAGTTCAGAAGCCACATGATTTGACTGCCATAATGCAAGCTGGCTTCCACGCGAGCCGATAATGAGCTTCCGCATCATTCTGGGTCTGGCTCAAAAACGCGCTTGATGGCTTCAAGCTCCTGATTGCCGTTCTGAGCAAATTTAAGGCGCACAATCAGGGGGTGAGCTATTCGACCGGCCGTACGTGTCAGAACCTTCCGCAGGCGTTCGTATTCAGCCGGTGAGAGGGAATCTCGACTTTTTTCCAGTTCCTGAAGACAAATCTGCTCAATGCGGCGCCGTAAAGCGTTAGCAACCGGCCCGGCCGGAGAACTCGAGACTCTTCGTAAGAAATTTTGAACTTCTTCCTCGATAATTTCCTCGGCCACTGCGGCCTGTTGCTCGCGTTCGCGGACATTGGCATCGATGACCGACTGGAGGTCGTCAATATCGTAAAGGAACACATTGTCCAGTTGGTTCACATGAGGATCAACATTCCGGGGAACTGAAATGTCTACGATAAACAGAGGTGTGTAGCGGCGACCCCTCAGAGCTTGCTGAACGCAAGCTTTGTCGAGGACATAGTTGTCGGACCCTGTGGAAACCAGGATGATGTCGGAAACCAGAAGGTGTTCCCCCATCTCTTCAAAAGGGACCGCCGTGCCCTGGAACTGTCGGGCCAGCTCGGCCGCTTTCTCGTGAGTTCTATTGGCCACTAAGATTCGCGAAACGCCGGAATTGAGGAGATTACGAGCGGCCAACTCCCCCATTTTTCCGGCGCCCAGGAGGAGGATTGTCATGCCCTGGAGATTTCCAAATATCTTTCGAGCCAGTTCCACGGCCGCATAACTGACGGAAACTGCCGAGGCGCCAATTTGAGTCTCTGAGCGGACTCTCTTTGCGACAAAGAACGCTCGCGGCAGCAGGCTGTTTAAATGCGCGCCGACACTGCCGGCTTCACAGGCCGCTGCATACGCACGCTTCATCTGGCCCAGGATCTGGGACTCCCCGACGATCATTGAATCAAGACTGCTGGCAACGCGGAACACGTGCTTGATCGCATCATGATGCAGATAGCTGTAGAAAAAACGTTCCAGCTCAGGAGGGCTGATCGAGTGATAGCGGTAGAAAAAATTCTTCAGACGCTGCGGTCCGTCAGTTTCTTCGGGAAGGCTCGCGACTAGTTCGACGCGGTTGCACGTCGAGATTATAAAGCTCTCCGGTACCTGGAAGTCGCGTCGCAACTGTTGATGTGCTGAGCACAGCCCGCCCTCAGGGAAGGCAACACGCTCCCGAATCTCAACGGGAGTCGTCTTGTGACTGAGGCCTACCAGTACAAGACCCATAAGTTTAGAAGCGGTGCAGCCCGCTGAAGTATCCAACCCCGAGAAAAGTGACCAGAACTGAAATAAAGCCCACGATGCTGATCAAAGCGGCTCGGCGGCCGCGCCATCCTGCGGTCACCCGAAAGTAAATTAAGATCAAATAAATGCACCAGGTGATCATGGCCGCCACGACCTTGGGATCCCCATGCCACCCCGAAACCCAGTCCTTTTCGGCCCAGGCAACGCCTGCAAGCAGCCCCAGCGTCATGAAGCAAAAACCGGAGATGAGAAATCTATAAAAAAGCTCGTCCAGCAGGACCAGAGAGGGAAGGCGGTAATAAAAAGTCTTGGGCTTCTTGGTTTTCAATTCCTTCTCCTGAAAAAGGTAAAGCAGCCCCGCAATAAAGGTGACAAAAAACATCGCATATGCAAAAAACAAGAGCGTCGTATGAACGTAAATCCATGTGCTGCGCAGGACATCCGGGACCGGCGACGACTGGAGAAAGGCTGTTCCCAGCATTAACGCGGCAACCAGCGGCAGCAGAAAAAGACCGAGGGCCTTTATCCGGTAACGCGCATACGAAATGAAGAAGCAAAGCGAGACAGTCCAAGCCAGAAAGGCCAGAGAGTCCCTTAGGTCCGTCATCAAGAGTCCGGATTTTTCCACCGCGTGGTCCACCAAAAATCCGGTGTGCAACGCAAACCCGATCCCCACAGAGATGATGGCCACCCTGAAGAAGAGATCCTTTTTTGAAACAAAGGCAACCACACTGTGGAAGAGGCCGATTGCGTAAAACCCAAAACTGGCGTTCCACAAAAGCGTATCCATCGGTCGATCATTATAGCACCAGAAGAAAGGTCCCTCTGAGCAGGTCTTAAACACTGCGACTCCGTGATATCATTGCCCGATGGACCTGGGCTTTGATCCAGCGGTGCTGCTCATTAATTTGGTCGTGCTGCTTTTGTCATTGAGCATTCACGAATCTGCGCATGCGTGGGCGGCGGATCTCTGCGGCGACTATACCGCACGTCTGATGGGACGGGTCTCCCTGAATCCCCTGGTCCATATTGACCCCATAGGGACCGTGTTGTTTCCGCTGGTCAGCGCCGTGACGGGCGTCCCGCTCTTTGGTTGGGCCAAGCCGGTGCCGGTCAACACCACGAAGTTAAAAAACCCCAAGAGGGATCATCTGTTGATTGCAGCGGCTGGTCCCGGCAGTAATATCCTGGCCGCTGTAGTTTTTTTGATTGGTCTAAAAATCATCTTGTCTTTCTTTGCTATTCAGGTGCTGACAAATCACGCCGTTGTTTACCCGCTTTATCTGATTTGCAGCGGAGGTCTGGCCATTAACCTGGTTCTGGCCGTTTTTAACCTGATTCCAATTCCTCCCCTGGACGGCAGCTGGATCCTTTCCGGATTACTACCCGATCAAGTTTCCGGTCTGATGGATTTTATTCGCCCCTATAGTTTTCTCTTGCTCATGCTGCTGCTCTGGAGTGGCTTTCTCGGTTTACTCCTGCGCCCCGTACTGATTCTCGTTCAGGGATTGGCTCTTTAAGACTTGTCGCCTCGCGGAAAGACACGCCTGGGTCGTTTTTATCAGCAGCCGCACAGACAACGAAGCGTCAGCCTCGGCCGTTAAGATGAAGCCATGAATTCTGATCCAGAGACATACAAGGTACGACTGGAGATATTTGAAGGGCCTCTGGATCTCTTACTTCATTTGATCCGTCAACAGGAGATAGACATCCATGATATTCCCATAGCGAAAATCACGGATCAGTACCTTAACTATCTTCAGATGATGAAAGATCTTAATATCTCCGTCGCGGGGGAGTTTTTGCATATGGCAGCGACGCTGATTTATATCAAATCGAGGACATTGCTTCCGCCTGATCCGGTTGCCTCAGGTCAAGAGGAAAGCGAAGATCCGCGCCGCGAACTGGTGGAGCAGTTAATCGAGCATGAAAAATTCAAGAAAGCAGCTCACATGCTTTATGAAAAGGAAACAGTAGAGCTGGCAAGCTGGCCCACCGGTTTAAATGAATTCGAGGAAGAGGAGAAGGAAACGGTTGTCGTCACTCTCTTTGACCTGGTGAGCGCCTTCCATCGAATCGTAGAGCGTTACAAAGAGCAGGTAGTGATGGACGTACACCATGAGTCGGTGACCCTTGAGGAAAAACTGGCCGAGATCCGTTGCTTACTGAAGGTGCAGGCGCAGTTCTTCTTTTCATTTTTTCTCCAGCACCGCATCTCCAGGCTTCACCTAGTGGTCACTTTTCTCGCCCTGCTGGAGTTAGTGCGGCTGAAAGAGGTGCGCCTGTTTCAAAAAGCGCCTCATGACGATATTCGAATTGTGGCATGTTGAGCAAAGAAACTTACGATCAGATCATCGCTATTTTGTTTGTGGCGCGTGAACCGGTAACCCTCCGGCAGTTCCAGGAGGTCTTTCCCGCCTTGCCCGAGCTGGAACTGGTCCAGAACCTCAGCGAGTGCATGTCTGAATTCAACTCCCTACAGGGGGCGGTTCAGCTCAGACAAATAGCCGGCGGCTATCGGATCACTACGCGCCCGGAACACCATGAGCTCATACGTGAATATCTCAAGACCCGGGCGTCAGCAAAATTGTCACTTGCCGCGCTGGAAACCCTGGCAGTGATCGCCTACAGACAGCCCATCACGTTGCCTGAGATCATGGACATTCGGAGCGTACGCGGTACCTCGACCATTCGTACGCTGCTGGAGAAAAAATTAATTGAAACCCGGGGAAGAAAAAAAGAAGTGGGCCGGCCCATCCTCTATGGAACCACCCAGGAGTTCCTGGTCCATTTTGGCTTAAACGATCTTTCGGAATTGCCCACTCTGGAGGAATTTGCGGAAATTTTCGAAACCGGGGATACGCTCCATTTATCGGCACCTGAAAGTCCGCCCGTCTCTTCTCACACAACGCCAGATGGCGATGGTAGCCTGCCTGCTAATGTCCCGTCCCCCGAATAGGTTGAATTCTTGCCGACGTGGATTGGGCGCGAAATCGCGAAAGGAGGAGGGATCCAGACGGGAACCATTGCTGAGAGGAGAGGGTTTGGCCGTAGCCTCTGGAGCCGGTCCCTCGGTTTCGCGAGGCTTTTCCGGGGGCAAAGTGGCTTCTAATTTCTCCCTTCCCGGCACCGAGTCCTTCCCTATCTCCGGCGGGTTCTTCGATCAGATCCGCATCGGCTACCTGGAACGTCGCTGCCTCGCACGGTGCAGTGGGTTTTCTCCTATAGAGTTTTTGGACTTATACTGATTCGGGTGCTGCAGCGACTCCAAAAAATTATTGCCGCGGCGGGCGTCACATCTCGAAGAAAAGCCGAGGAATTGATCCTCCAGGGTCGGGTAACGGTCAACGGACGCGTTGTTCGCGAACTTGGCGCGCAAGCGGATGCCCAGCATGACCATATCAAGGTCGATGGTAAGCTGCTTCGCCCGGAGCCTCTGGAGTACTACGCGCTCAACAAGCCTCGCGGGGTTCTCAGTTCTGTCTCGGACCCGGAAAACCGGGCAGTGGTTACGGCCTTTATCAAGACGAGTGCACGTCTCTATCCCGTGGGTCGGCTGGACTACCATAGTGAAGGTTTGATTCTGCTGACCAATGACGGGCAGCTTGCCCGACGGGTCACCCAACCAGGGCAAGTGAGAAAAGTTTATGAAATCAAAGTTAAAGGTTGCGCCGACTCAAAAAAGCTTGAAAAGCTCACACGGGGAATGATTATCGATGGCGAGAGGCTTCAGGCGCTGGATGCGAAAATCTTGAAGGTCGGTGAGAACTGCTGGTATAAAGTCGTGCTGGTTCAAGGGAAAAATCAGCAACTTCGTCGAATGTTTGATCAGCTGGGCCACGCCGTTCTGCGCTTGCGGAGAGTCGCAATTGGTCCCGTCGAACTGGGGAAATTGCCCGTCGGAGCGTACCGAAAGCTGACCTCAACTGAAATCAGAGAACTTCGTGGCGACAGGAAAAAGTAAACGAGGCCGATGAAATGTTTACCGGTATAGTTTGCGAGACAGGCGATGTGGTCAACATTGACCATTCCCGAACTGGGACGACGCTGGTGGTGCGCTCATCATTGGCGGCGCGGCTAAAATCGGGCGACAGCGTCAGCGTTGACGGAGTCTGTCTCACGGTTACGGAAGGAGAGCCGCGCTCCCAGCGGTTCACCGTAGTGGCCACGCCGGAGACTTTGCGGCGCACTAATTTAGGCCATCTTCGGTCCGGGAGTTCTGTAAATCTCGAACCCTCCGCCACCCTGAGCAGCTTTTTAGGCGGGCACCTGGTACAAGGACATGTAGATGCTACCGGTACGGTGGCGTCCGTCAAACCGGAAGGAAACTCATATATCTTTCGAATCGACACTCCTGCTGAGGTGCTCCAGTATTGCGCAATGAAAGGAAGCATCACGATTAATGGTGTGAGCTTGACGATTTCCGGAATGGGCAAAAGTTTTGTGGAGGTGACCATCATTCCGCACACTTACGATGTCACCAACTTTTCGAGGCTGAAGCCGGGAGATGAGGTTAACCTCGAAGCTGACATCATCAGCAAGTATGTCGAATCACATGTGCGGCGCATCCTGGGAACCACGGTCTTATTCCTTCTGTTTAGTTCCTCCGTTTTGCTGGGAAGTGGGCTGGTGTTGGGGCCTCACTCCATTCTGGTTTACGAGAACCTGGCCGGCAAGAAAGAGAGCCGTTTTATACTCCGCCTTGTGCGATTGTCCCCCGACGCTTTTCTGGAGTGGGAATCGGTCAGTCACCAGGGGACCGTTCACCTTTACAGTCGGGCATTAAAAGAAGGCCGCAAGTTCAGCTTGTCCCAACTTTTTGAAGTCGGGGTGGACGTGGAATCGGAGGAAGTAACCACCATCTGGCTTTCCGAAGCCATGTACCGGGAACTCACGACTGAGGGTGCCAGCCGGATTGTCTTTAACAACCTGCCACTGGTCCTGCAGGTAAAAGACGAAACGACGTTTTCCTTAACGGTGGACAAACAGCCTGTGGAAATATCGGTGATCCGCGCCCAGGATGACAGAAAAGGAAACTGGAAGTTCCAAAAAGACCCGAATAACCCGATTCTGGTTGAATATACCTCACCTTATTTCAAGCAATCATTAAAGTCTGTCTCCACCGGCACCGGCAGCAATCTCCGTTGGATCCGAAAAGTTCCACCCGTCAAATGACCCGCAGCTCGGTTCGCTGCTGACGCAGGTTATGTATAATAGATTTCCCGATTGAAGCTTCCGACACAAGGAACGTTGGCAAATGCTGGACAGTATTGAAGACGCGTTGGCAGACATACGCGAAGGCAAGATGGTGATCGTGGTCGATGAAGAGGACCGCGAAAACGAGGGGGATCTGACTATGGCTGCAGAAAAGATCACCCCCGAAGGAGTTAACTTCATGGCACGGTATGGTCGTGGGCTCATCTGTTTGTCCTTGACGCCGGAGCGTTTGGAGGAACTGCAGATTCCTTTGATGGTTTCTGAGAACCAGTCGACCTACGAAACCGCCTTCTGTGTCAGCATTGAGGCGAGATATAACGTGTCAACCGGAATATCAGCCGCCGACAGGGCGGTGACCATATTAACGGCTATCCACCCACGGACCCGCCCCCAAGACCTCGTCCGGCCGGGCCATGTTTTTCCTCTGCGTGCGCGGCGGGGGGGGGTGCTGAAGCGCGCGGGTCAAACCGAGGCATCGGTTGACTTGGCTAGAATCGCCGGACTCTACCCAGCCGGGGTCATCTGCGAGATTATGAATGACGATGGCACCATGGCCCGGCTGCCCGAGTTAAGAGAGTTTGCCAACCGAATGGGTCTCCGAATTATTTCCATTGCGGATCTCATCAGGTTTCGTCTCAAGACCGAGAAATTTGTGAAGCGCGTGGAACAGACTCCATTCCAGAGCGAGTTTGGCTCCTTTGAGCTGATTGTTTTTGAAAACGAAATTGATGGAGATCTGCACCTGGCGCTGGTAAAAGGGGATATCTCGGGAACAGCACCGGTTCTGGTACGCGTTCAAACGGAATCAGTTCTGGATGATGTTTTGTTGAGTACCCGCGGGCATTCCGGTCGTGAACTCCGTAGCGCACTTCGAAAAATTGAGGAAACTGGTCGCGGGGTGCTGGTGTATTTGCGATTCAAAGGTAAACAAAACAAGCTGCTGTACGAAGTAGCTCGTTATCAGGAAGAAGGTTTAGAGGAGGCGCCGCATCCTGAGAGTTTCCGCGATTACGGTATCGGCGCACAGATCCTTGCCGACCTGGGCCTCCATGAAATCCAGTTGCTCACGAACCATCCCAAGAAAATCGTGGGGTTGGAGGGTTACGGCCTCACGGTGGTGGAACAACTTCCCCTCCCATTAATCGGTGACGCGCTCGCAATTGATTCCTAAACCCTTGCAATTTCTGGATTCGCAATTGAGTCTGGTAACTTAATCCTCTCAAGCTTAATCATTCGAAACTGCGAACTGCCACCGTGCGCGTTGATAAGATCGCTATGGATTTGCGGACAGAGGAATCGTATACCAGACGCACAAGGGAAGAGTGATTCTACATGCGCTTGCAGGTGTCCAAGGTTCCCCCAGGTTGAACTGGCCGGCTATTATTCATGTGCCGCGTAAGCGTCTCTTCACAGTATCGGAGCCGCGCGTGTCACAGACGCCGGTCTAGCAAGGCGCCTTCTAGTAGCTGCGCGGCAGAACAGAGCCACGACCGTGAGGGAGTGGCCCTGGAGCCTTTGGCTGCGGTGCCGCTTGCTGGTTGGGAAGCTCGATATCCGCCCGTTCCACACAGATCCTATGTACATGCGGTGGGCCGTTTTCCGAATTACAGGGAAGGACGGGGTCCGAGCATGGTAAAATTTAATTACTATGGAAAAGAAAGAATACCTGCTTTTGATTGGGCTAGGTGGTCTCGTAGGAGCGGCTCTGGCACTGCTTGTCACTCCCTATAATGGGCGAAGGACCCGCAGGGGACTCAAGAGGGTGACGGGCAAGATGACGCGAGGGGTGGGCGAGCTTGCGCGTGACGTAAATCATCAGATGTACAGCCTCATGGACGACCTTGTGGAAACAGGTCAAGAAATCACGCGAAAAGCAGTTGCACGCTTCCGTTGACGGCGTCCAGGTTTGGCGAAGACTCTAGTTTACGCTGAGCCTCTCACGGCGAGGCGGCTCGAGGTGAATATCTGTCTTTTCTCATAGGGAACGTGACAATGTTTCATTTGGAATTGACGCAAGCCGAGGTTGAAACGCTGAAAGACATCCTGCAAGGTTACCTTTCCGACCTGCGCATGGAGATTGCAGACACGGATCGGATGGATTTTCGTGAAGGCCTGAAGAAAAGAGAACTCTTGGTAAAAGATCTGCTCCAGCGCTTGGATGCTAAGGCCGCTCCAGACAGGTAAGCGAAGCGGGGATGATCCCAAAACTCATGCTTTGACGAGAATCAAAACAGTTCGAGCCGACAACTCCTAGCCGGCTCCCTCACCCTTTCTTCCGTGTTTTCAATTATTTCCGGAGCGTGTTTCCGAATTCTTTCCGAACTCCGTCCCCAGAACCTCCGCCCAGAACCTCCGAGAACCTGTGTGCAGCACGGCCGGAAACCACCTACGTCATAACTCATGCTGAATCTCAAGGCTTGTAGTTCAGGACTCTTTGCGAAAAATCTATTTGCGGCGTGTTGAGTGACAACGGACTGAAAATGGAACCAGCGCCCAGGCGTTGCAAAAACCGTCAATCAAGTTTGGACTTGGGGGCAAGATAGCCTTCTCGGTGCTGGACCTTGAGCTGCTCCGGCTTACCATCATTATTCAGATCAGCCAAAGCATCCACTTTGATCTTGCGAAATTTGCCATCCCTTTTTTTGTTGGTCGATACGTAAGCCAGTGTGTACTGGTGTCGTAAGAATTTCGCAATGGTGTCGAAGATGTTGTTAAATTCTTGCGAAAAGCGGGGGAAAAAAGCTTCTCCGCCTGAGTATCGGGCAAAGGCTTTCAAAGTGGCATCGGCCTGGTAGAAATCCATACGGGCGCTGTCTGAAATGAAAGGGTCGTAACGCAGCCTGAAATTCCCGCCAATGCTCACGGGATAAATCACCACTTCGGTCTTCTTGACGCGCTCCAGTGTCTTGTCCAGGTTTGCCTTGCTGAAAGTGTCCAGCCCTGAACTGACGAGGACCACCGCCGTCTTGCCCTCATTTTCCTCCAGGCGATCCAGCGTATCGATCAATGCATCGTACAGATTGCTTTCTCGAAAACCAGGATAGTTCAGGCGGCGCAGCGCGCCGTGAATTTCTGCTTTGCTTTGAGTAAAATCTGCGAGGATTTCCGGCTTGATGTCATACGCGACGACCGCTGTCCAATCTTCAGAGCGGAGCTGATCGACGAATGTGTAAGAGGCAAGTAGCACCTCATAAAGAAATTCCCAAGGGAGCACATTGCTGTATTCGACGAGCAACACGGTGGTCATGGGCGCTTCATTAGGAGTAAAGTTGGTGATTTCCTGCGGCACCGAATCTTCAGCCAAGTGGAAATTTTCCTTCGTCAGCCCCTGGATTAAATTGCCGTCTTTATCCTTGACCACTACATCCACGCGGACCTGTTCTACTGCAACGCGAAGGCTGGTCTGACCCTTAGGCTTTTCTACCGGCTCCTCAATCTTCTTTTCATCCCGATCGTTAGGGTTGCCGGACTGTTGCCACTCTGCCTGCAGGAACGCTGACAAGACCAGAGCAGAAGTAACAAACAAAGCCACAATAAATCGCTTCATTGGAAAACCCACTTCCTCTATGTTAGATGCCTCGCACCCAGAATTGTAGCATACGAGCTACGTTATGCATGTTTTAAGCTCTTGGAGATCAATCAATTGCAAAACAATCTCAAGGTTCACCGTTAATAAGGCCCGAAGCACCAGGTGGCCAAGGGCATGCCGCTCCAGCCGATCGTTTGAAGCCCCTTTTCGGCCGGTGTTAGAATCTGAAGGTGCCCCTCAACGAAGCCCTTCAGAAAAAAGAAGAAAAGTTACGAACTTTCTTAAAGCAATTTAATCGCGTCATTGTTGCTTTCAGCGGGGGCGTCGATAGCTCATATCTGGCTTTTATTGCTCACGCTGTCTTGGGTGCTCGCGCTCACGCCGTGACAGCTCTGTCGCCCTCCGTGTCCGAATTTCAAAAGAGACAGGCGCTGCGCTTTGCTCATTCCTTCAACCTGAACCATACAATCATCTACACGGAAGAGATGCAGGACACGCGGTATACAGCCAATCCAGCCAATCGATGCTATTTTTGCAAAACAGAATTGTTTCGAAAGCTGGCGATTTTCAAAAGAGAGTGGCGTGTTGACGCCGTCCTTGACGGAAGCAACACGGACGATTTGGTTGATTTCCGCCCGGGCCGACAGGCGGCGTATGAATCTGAGGTCATCAGTCCTCTGGTTGATGTGGGAATGAACAAGAAAGATATCCGCGCGCTGTCCGCCGCCTGGAATCTCCCCACTTGGGATCAGCCTTCTATGCCGTGCCTCTCCTCGCGCTTCCCATACGGAACAACCATTACTGATGAAAAGCTCCGGCAGGTTGATCGAGCGGAAAGCATCCTTCGTGATCTAGGTTTCCACACTTTTCGTGTGCGACACCATGACAACTTGGCACGGATTGAGCTGAGCCGAGCTGAATTTTCTCGCCTCCACGGGGAACTTTTCGAAAAAATCGACCGGGCGCTGCGCTCCCTCGGTTATCGATATGTCACACTCGACCTCCGGGGGTTTCGCTCGGGTTCCCTCAATGAAGAGCTGGCCGAGACGGCATCGACTCAAGATGCATTGACTCAAATTGATGAGTAAGCGTCCGGAGCAGATTCCCCTCGGAACCAAAGCCACTACCACCAAGATCACTGTCACAGACCTGGACGTTCGTATTCGGTGCTCATGTCCGGCGCAGGTAAGAGTGAGTGGTGCCACAACCGTATCGTCGGTTTTTCGCCTTTCTCTGAGAGTGAAGACTCCCTTGCTGTACTGGCTCATCCTGGTGCCGTTTTTCTTCGCTTTTGTTCCAGGACTTGATGCCTCAGATTCAACCGTTCAGGCGCGGCGTGGAATGGTAGTTAGCTCCCACCCCGACGCGAGCCGCGTTGGTATAGAGATCCTACAGAAAGGCGGCAACGCGGTGGACGCTGCCGTCGCCGTTGGTTTTGCTCTGGCCGTGGTGCACCCCATAGCAGGAAACATTGGTGGCGGCGGATTTATGTTGATTCACGTGGCGGACCGGAAAGCAGAATTCACGCTGGACTATCGAGAAACGGCGCCGCGGAAAGCGCACCGGCGGCTTTTCGAAGAAGCACCGCAGGACGCTTCCACAGTCGGACACCTCGCATCCGCCGTTCCCGGTTCCGTCGCCGGCCTGTACCGGGCCTGGAAACGTTTTGGAAGCCTCCCGTGGCAGGAGTTGGTGCAGCCTGCCGTTAAGTTGGCGGCCGAAGGTTTTCAGGTCAACGAACCCTTTAGCCGCGCCCTCCAGCGCTCTCAGGATAAGCTCTCTCGTTTTGCCGAGAGTCGAAGGATTTTCCTGCGCGATGGTCTTCCTTATCAGGCCGGCGAGGTGCTGGTTCAGTCTGAACTGGCGAGGACGCTGGAACGTATTATGCGCCAGGGTGCGAATGGTTTTTACAAGGGTGCTACGGCACGGTTGATTGAAGAGGAAATGAAGCGGCGTGGGGGACTGATTACTGCTTCCGATTTGAAATCCTATCGGGCGAAATTCCGGGACCCGGTCCGCGGAACTTACCGTGGCCTTGAGGTCATTTCGATGGGGCTGCCCAGTTCGGGCGGCATGGTGCTGCTTCAACAGCTCAACATGGCCGAGCTATTTCCCATTTCAGAATATACGCTCAACTCGACGCGCGAGGCCCATCTGAAAGCTGAGATCATGCGGCGAGCCTTTGCTGACCGTGCTCATTTTCTGGGCGACGGCGATTTCGTCGCGGTGCCGGTTAAAGAACTGCTTTCAAAGAAATACGCACAAGCGCGAACCGCCACCATTGCTGAATTTGAAGCCTCCAAAAGCGTGGATGCGAGCCACGGGACACCAGACGAGTTGAAGAATGAAACCACCCACTACTCCATCGTCGACACAGACGGCAATGCGGTAGCGGCCACCACCACCCTTAACGGGAACTTTGGTTCGGGACTGACCATTCCCGGTGGGGGTTTTCTCATGAACAATGAGATGGATGATTTCACTTCGCGGCCCGGCGTTCCCAACATGTTTGGCTTGATTCAGGCAGAGGCCAACGCGATCTCGCCGCGGAAACGTCCGCTCAGCGCCATGACCCCCACGTTGGTCAAGAAAAATGGCAGCGTCATTCTGGTTTCTGGAAGCCCGGGAGGACCCACGATCATCAGCACCGTGTTCCAGATTATCTTGAATCTTTTTGATCACCACATGAGCATCCGGGAGGCTGTTGAGGCCCGGCGGATTCACCACCAGTGGATGCCGGACGAAATTGTTGCCGAAACGGGAGCGCTGCTTCCTCCATTCGAAGCGGAACTCAAAAATATGGGACACAAGATCACTTATCGGGAAACCATCGGTGAGGCGCACACCATCGCCATTGACGAGAACACTTCAATTCGCTATGGGGTCGCTGACCCTCGGGGTTCCGGGAAAGCCATGGGATATTAGCTTATTCAACAGAGCCCCGAAATGCAGGTCAGTAAGCACTCACGCCCACACTGGCAGGAGCCTTTTTGTACTCTCGCTTCGGAAAAACCCACCGTGGTTGCGTTCTCAAATTCCTTCAAAGTCTACTGTGGCTTCTTATCAGAATGAACCGGAAATCCATGACGTTGGTGCGAGTGGGCCCGGTGACGATAAGCCCCCCCATTCGTTTGAAAAAATGGTAGGAGTCATTGCGCCGCAGATAATCATCGACCACAACTCCCTTTGAGTGGGCGCGCAGACCCAGATCAGAAAAAGCAAAGGCTCCCGCTGCTTCGGTAGAGCCGTCTGTCCCATCGGAGCCGATGCTGGCGAACAACACCTCATCGGTGGACCAGTCCGACGTGAATTGAACGCATCGAAGAACGAATTCCTGATTGCGCCCTCCTTTGCCATCCCCCTTGACCTCAACGGTCGTCTCTCCACCTGAGATGACACAACATGGAGGCGGTAACGGTAAGCCGGTTGATAGAATCTCCCGGGCAATCGCCACGTGGAATCGGGCTATTTCCGTCGTCGATCCTTCCAGTGATGAAGAGAGGAGCAGGGGGCGTAAGCCGGCCCTTCGCGCTTCTGCCGCGGCTGCGCGCAAGGCGGAACAATTATTGCCGGCCAGCTCATAGTGCACTTTTTGGAAGCGCGGGTCTCCGGGTTTCGGCGTCTCTGGGTAAACGCCTTGAGACCCTTTCTCAAGAAAAGAAATCACTCGCCGCGGCAGGCGTCCCCCTAAACCGTATTTCCGAATAATAGTCAGACACTCTTCATAGGTCGTGGGATCAGGAACCAACGGACCCGAGGCAATGGAAGAAAAATCATCTCCGACAACATCCGACAGCGCAAGGACCACAACGCGGGCGCCGCTGACGATGTCGATGAGTCGTCCTCCTTTGAGACGGCTCAGGTGTTTGCGGACTGCGTTGAGTTCGTGTATGGAAGCGCCACATTTCAACAAGGCGGCAGTGGTCGCTCTTTTTTCTTTGAGGGAAATATTCGAGGGCGGTGCTGGAAGCAGTGCTGAGCCTCCCCCCGACCAAAGCGCAATCACTAGGTCTTCAGCACAGACATGGTTTTCAATGAAGCCGATGAGGCGACGTGCTGCACGTAGGCCGGCCTGGTCTGCCTCCGGGTGACCGGCCTCCAGCACGCCGATACGCCGCAGCCGTCCTCCGTAACCGTACTTGGTCACGATTACTCCTGCGTGTAGACGCGAGCCGAGAACTTGCTCTATCACCCGAGCCATCGGGTAACAAGCCTTGCCGGCCCCAATGACTAAAACCCTCCGAAAATGTTCCAGGGGGTAACGCCGGCGCCCAACCTGCAACACATTCCCTTTCAACTTTAAAAGATTCTTTATCGCCAGCCCCGGGTCCGCAGCCTTCAGTGCCGCGCCGTAGAGTCGCTTTAGCTCCGTCTCGAGCCTTCGCATGGGAAATGGCTAGTGATTAGAAAGGTTGAGTCTGACCATTTCACGCCGTTTGCCGAGTTCGGGATTTCTTTTCAATACCTGGTAACGAATTACCCCCGCCGCCAAACCGCCAAGAAAGGTGATAAGTAGAAATGCTCCGGTCGCCAGAAACGCATTCTTGATGAGACCAAGAAAGGTGAACACCTTTTCCTGCGGAGGATCGGGTGTCTTCTTATAGACCCATTTGATGGTAGGAGAATATTTAACCTCTGCAAGAATTTTCTGAGCGTGCTCTTCGGGTCCGATGAAGAGAGCGATCAGCGCTCCTGTCCGCTTCATGAAAATTCCTTGCTGGGAAAAATACCCTTGCAGTTCCTGCTGCATTCGGAAGAAATAATCAGCCGCGAGCTTCACTGTTGGGTAGGCGACAATAAAAAGCGGATGGCGCTGGTCCGTATAGGAGGCAAAACCAATTTCAATGTGCTTGTCGAAACCGAGTTTTTGGACTAGAGGACGAGGAAAGGCTGCATTGGTTGAAAGAGAGTTCTCTCCAAGGTAAAAAGCCGTCGAGTCGGGGTTCAAATGAGAAGCCGGAAGATGAAGCACGCTTACCGGCTTTAAGTTGGGTTGGTCAATGGCTTGAATCAGGGTTTGTGCCAGAGCGATAAGGTGCTCCTGATCGCTTCCAGACAATCGAAGAAAAAAATTACCTTTCCACAGACTCAACTGCGAACCGTCCCAGTTGTTCTCGACCGGAAGATTCACTGGCTTGCCCGCCTTGTTGATTGAAAAGATCCCGAATGCTCCAGGTGGATCCATCATTTCAATCGCGTGGAGTTGCGTGCGGTTGGTGGGGTTTCTCAAAGAGGAGATTTCCCAGCGGGAATATTGGATAAAGGTGTAATCGCGCAGCAGAGCTGCGTCTACTTCAGCTATGGAAGGCGTGCCGCCAAGCCCCTTGATTTCTCGAGTTTTTACAAACCGGTAGCCCGAATCTTGTGGGAAAAAGGTCTCAATGGGGGCGGCTATGGCGGTCGTGAGTAGGAACAGCCACATCAGCAAAGGTCCGGTCCACTTTTGGAGCAAGCATGTATTTCGTCGGATAAATACCCCTACCTTTGTTGCGAGCCCAACAGCCCTTGGTCGATGCACCGCGGCATCGCCTCCTCCCCCCTCCCAAACCTCACCTCGCAAGCCCCATCTGCAAAGGTGCGTGTATTGACTGGGAGGAAGACAAAACAGTTTGTGAGTTCGCGGATTCTGCAGAATGCAAAGTGGCGCCCGGGCCGCGCTTTCTTTGTCGCTCCTCCTCCCCCAGGCCTCTACATCGCCTTCTCTGTCGTTTCGCGAAATCAGGGCCGTCTCACCGACACAAAAATCAACGTATTTCGGAGATGGAATGCTAGGGCTGTTTCGTGACACGTTCATAAGAGGGAACAGCCCCCAGCGATCGGAAGTAGAGTTCGACACCTTTAAAGAGCGCTTCAGCGATGCGATCGCGAGCCGCAGTTGTCTTGTAGTATTCCTCGTCTGAGGGATTGCTCAAGAATCCGACCTCCGCCAAGATGCTAGGCATATTTGATCCGATCAGTACAATAAAGGGAGCTCGCTTTACCCCTCGATTTCTAACAGATGGCCTCCCTTGTCTCATCTCTGTAAAAAGGCTGTTTTGAACGACGTGAGCCAGATCTCTTGACTCCTCGATGAAATCTCCCAAGGCAATCTTACGAAGCAGATCTTCCAGTTCGCGAATATTCTTTTGCGAACCTGCATTTTCGCGGCTGGCCACTTCTCGTTCATCAGCATTAGATGCAAAGTTCAGGAAGAAAGTTTCCACGCCTGAGACCCGCGCCACAGGGCTGGAATTGGCGTGGATCGAAATGAAGAGGTCAGCTTTTTCCTGGTTTGCGATAGCGGTGCGCTCCTCGAGCGGTATGAATCGATCGCTTCTGCGCGTCATGATCACTTCCATTCCGAGTTGAGTCTGTAACAAGTCTCTCAATCGCAGCGATACGTCAAGCACCAGGTCTTTTTCGCGCAGTCCGGTGGGCCCGATCGTGCCGGTATCGTGTCCTCCGTGACCTGGATCGAGGACGACCTTCCCAATTTTGAGGCCAAGAGTGCGGGTCAAGCTGCGTTGCCCATTAAGATTGGGTGAGGCCGGAGCCGGTGCCGCAGAGGGTAAGGATTCCTCGGGTGCCGGACCCACTTGTGTTGAGGGAGGGAGAACTGCCTTGGCGGTTTTGGCTTTTTGATCTTGTGGCACCTTCATGGCGGCGCTCGGTTTTCCCCGGGTGTCGATGACTATTCGGAAAGGGTCGTAAAGAGCAAAAACGGTGTGCTTATTGATTCTCTCGAAGTCGAGAACCACCCGTACCAATAATTCGCGAGGTTCTCCAACGCGGATTTGCTTGATGAATAAGTCGTTGACTTTATATGTCTTTCCCTCCAGGCTCGGCGTCAAACGAGCCTGCTCCAAATCGAAATAAATGCGGTACGGATTTTCCAGTACCTCCTTTTTGAAGGCGACCTCCCGATCGAGTTGAATGACCACCCGCGTATATTCGTCGCTGGACCAGTATCTGATTTCGGAAACCGTGGCGTATTCATTTGTCTCTCGCCCGGCAAGCTCCGACTGTGCTTTTGCAGTTTCAGGCTTGTTCTGGAGAGATCTTGAAGCAATCAACCACTCTGCCCGCTCCACGGCAGCGCTGCGGAGGGGACTTGATGGATACTGGGTGGCGAGAAACTGATAGTAATAAATGGCACGGCGCTTGTGCTCCTCGGCGGGGCTTTGTGACGCCATCTGCTCGTAAAGCCCTGCCATTGCAAAAAGAGCATCATCGCAGCCACTATAGGAGGGATCGTTATCCAGAACTTTCCTGTAGAAAAAAACCGCCTGTCTCAGCTCCTCTAATGAGGGATTTTTGCGGGAAAGTCCTTCGTGAAACTCTTGCGCCTTTCGAAAGGCCCGCCGTGCCGCGTCGCGATTCCGTGCCTCGGCTGTATCCCACACCACGGCGCTCAAGAACACGAACAGCACAATGCCTTTTAGCAATCTTCCAAGTAAAACCATCATCACGGCCCCACCAAAGTATACCCGCAGCAACTGTCAAAGAAGGGTGAAGAAGGTGCATAGTCCCGCAACTTATAGGTGCGGTAAGAAATCAGAAACATGCTCCGTCACCTCCCCCGCGCCCTCCTCCTGTACTCCGTCCCCAAAATTCTCCCCCAAAATTCTCCTCCCCTAAATTGCGGCTTTTCTCCGCTTCAAGTTCCGGGGACGGAGTACGGGGATGCCGGGAGGGCGCGGGGATGGCGGATGTATTTGAAAACAGGACGCTCAGGTCCGGAAGTAGGCAGCTCTAAAAAATCTGACCCGGAACGTTGGTCAACAGCACGCGGCCGTTGGCCTGAACCACACGGGCCACCTTTCGGTAAATCAGCTCCGAAACGGAGGGAGGAGCGGGGTTTGCCGGCTGATAAAGCGTGGTCACGCGGCGGACGTAATCACGTGTTTCACGATAAGGCGGAATGCCCTGGTACCGGATAACGGCGTTTTCCCCCGCATTGTAGGCCGCCAGAACCAAGCGCAAATTCCCCTTGAAATAGCCCAGCAAGTATTGAAGGTAGCGTATTCCTCCTTCAATATTTTCCGCAGGATCAAAGATATTGCGCACCCCGAACCGCGTCGCGGTATCCGGATGTAACTGCATCAGACCAATGCAACCCTTGGGGGAAATCGCTCGGGGATCAAAGTTGCTCTCTACTTCCATAATCGCCCTTACCAGGTTTTGGTCCACCCCATACTGGATAGAGTAATTATTTATTAATGACAGGTAGTTATATGTCAATGGCTCATGGTAAATCTCTGATGAGGTGGTCACTGAGCGGGCCGTTCCAATGTTTGTAAGGACCTTGGCACCGGATTCATTGACAAAGACCCGGATGGGGTCGGCCCAGGCTGTGCTGGTTAGGAAAAGAATCAGAAGCCAGGTTCGGTACATGCAAACCTAGGATGCCTGAAGTTGAAGAAAGACGAAAGTGATAATTAACACAAATCAGGAAAGGAGTTCCCCCACCACCTGGTAGGTTTGCTCGAGAGCTTGGTCCAGATGGGAAGGGTCCTTACCGCCGGCCTCAGCCATTTCGGCACGTCCCCCTCCACCGCCCCCTACCAGGGGAGCAATCTTCTGCAACAATACGTTGGCTTTTATACGGTCTGTCAGGTCCGAAGTGACCATGGCGATCAAACTGACCTTACCGTCGGCTGGCATTCCCAGCACGACCACGCCCGAGCCAAGCTTATTTTTGAGTTGATCGGCCAGCGTGCGCAGACCGTTTTTATCGAGATTTTCAACTTTTTGGGCCAGCACGCGCACGCCTTTAACCTCTCGAGCGGCCTCGGAAGCGCGCGAGCTTTCCTGACGCGCCAATTGAAGACGCAATTCTTCGATTGTGCGGTTTGCCTCTTTCAATTCACGCAGGACGCGCGTGGTAACCCGCTCCAGTTCCTCACGCCGGCTTCGCAGTTCCTCGCTCAGGCGCTTTAGGAGAAGCTCATCTTCCTGGAAGCGCGAAAGGGCGACCTCCCCCGTGAGGGCCTCAATACGTCGGACGCCTGCAGAGATTCCACCTTCATCGACAATCTTAAAAACCGCGATGTCTCCGGTTCTCTGAACGTGTGTCCCACCGCACAATTCGGTGCTGAATCCCGGAACTTGCACGACACGCACCTTGTCCTGATATTTTTCGCCAAAGAGTGCCATGGCGCCCCCTTTTAGGGCCTCCTCGAGTGGTTTTATTTCGGTGCGGACACCAATGTTCTCCAGGATCTTTTGATTGACCAGCTCTTCGATTTCCTGAATTTCTCGAGTGGTCAGGGGCTGATAGTGGGTGAAGTCAAAGCGAAGGCGCTCAGGGGCCACCAGTGATCCGGCTTGTTTGACATGCTCTCCGAGCACCTGCCGGAGCGCCGCATGAAGCAGGTGAGTGGCGGTATGATTGCGAGCTGTACTGAGCCGGAGCGATGTGTAAACGTTGGCACGCACCAGATCGCCTGTATGGAGGATGCCGCGTTTGACTTCCACGCGGTGGACGCGAATTCCGCTCACGGGTGATGAAACCTCCAGGACGTCAGCGTGCATCTTTTCGTTTTCCACTACCCCCCGGTCTGAAACCTGGCCTCCAGCTTCGGCATAAAACGGACTCCGGTCTAGGACTAGTTCTCCCGCCTCGCCTGCCGCCAGCGAATCCACACGCTTCTCATTGCGAATCAGCGCCAGAACGCGGCCGGGGACGTCGTGGATTTCTGTGTAGCCGGTAAACTCAGTGGCGAGCTTTTCGCTGGCGAGTTCCTGGTATACCGGCTTGACGGCTTTCTCTGCTCCCTTCCAGCTAGCGCGCGCGCGTGCCCGCTGCTTTTCCATTTCCTGGAGGAACCCTTCCTCATCCACTTCGAACTGGCGTTCGGTAGCGATTTCGTATGTGAGGTCGAGTGGGAAGCCGTACGTGTCGTAAAGACGAAAAACCTGCTCTCCCGGCAACCGGCGCTGGCCGCGCTTCTGAGCTTCGGCGAAAATCTCCTCGAGCATCTGCATTCCATACGTCAGGGTGGTGCTGAATTTCTCTTCCTCATTGCGTACGATTTTCGAAGCGTAATCCCTGCTGTGCTGGAGTTCCGGATAGGCTTCTTGCATGAGTTCCGCCACGAGCGCGGTAAGCGTGAAAAAAAACGGTTCGTTTTTGCCCAGCATCTTCCCATGGCGGATGGCGCGCCTGAGAATCTTGCGGAGAACATAGCCGCGCCCTTCATTACCGGGAATCACGCCATCGTGTATGAGAAAGGAGCAGGCGCGGCTGTGGTCCGCCAGGATGCGTAAGCTGACATCGGATCCCATGCTTTCGCCGTAGGCCATACCGGTGAGACGCGAAGCTTCCTCGATGAGCGGCCGGAAGAGATCCGTATCATAGTTGCTCTGTACTCCCTGAAGCACGCAGCTGACGCGTTCCAGTCCCATCCCCGTATCTATTGACGGAGAGGGCAAGGGGGTGAGGGTGCCGGAAGCGTCGCGGTTGAATTGCATGAACACCAAATTCCAGATCTCAACATAGCGCCCACAATCACATTCCAGCGTGCATTCGGTGTGTCCTGAAGGACTGTTGCCAAAGTCATAATGTAGTTCTGAACAGGGTCCGCAGGGCCCCGTTTCCCCCATGCTCCAAAAATTATCTTCCTCGCCAAGTCGAAAAATACGCGATTCCGGAATACCGATCCGATCACGCCAAAATGAATAGGCTTCCACATCGTCGCGATAAACGGTGGTCAGCAATTGGTCAGGCGAAATTCCGTAGACAGTGGTGCAGAGTTCCCAGGCATATTCGATGGCCTCTTTCTTGAAGTAGTCTCCGAAAGAAAAATTGCCCAGCATTTCGAAAAATGTGTGATGGCGAGCAGTCCTGCCGACTGTTTCAAGGTCATTGTGTTTCCCGCTGACGCGCATGCACTTCTGACTGCTGGCGGCCCGCCTGTATTCTCTGCGCTCCCGGCCTAGAAACACTTCCTTGAATTGGTTCATGCCGGCGTTGGTGAACAGCAGCGTGGCGTCGTTTTCCGGGACCAGCGAACTGCTGTTGACACGCCGGTGTCCCCGTTTTTCGAAATAGTCGAGAAAAATCTCTCTAATCTGGTTAGCAGTCTTCAACATGAAAATAGTAGAGGGGAGGATTGATCGTCCGAGTTGTGGTACCTACACCGCCTCGGAAGAGCTGACCACACCCTGCATCCGTAATTTTAAATCATCCGGAGAACTGGCGTTTTTGAGAGCGTCGTTTAGGCTGATCAGCCCCTTTTGATAAAGACTGAGGATGGACTGGTCGAATGACTGCATACGGTACTGTGAGGCACCGGCTTCCAGAGCGCGCCGGATTTCCTTCGTCCTTTCCGGCTGGGCAATCAGGGAGCGGATCAGCTCGGTATTCCTCAAGACCTCCACCGCGGGCACCCGTCCGCCTGTCACAGAGCTTCGTATCAACCGGATGCAGATGATGGCTCTCAAAGCAGATGCAAACTGCAGACGTATTTCCGTCTGCTGGTGAGCGGGAAAAACCGTGACCATTCGGTTCACCGTCTCCACGGTGTCCGTGGTGTGCAGCGTGCTCATGACCAGATGGCCGGTTTCAGCAGCCTGAATAGCTGTGTGAATAGTTTCCACGTCGCGCATCTCTCCCACCATGATCACATCGGGGTCCTGACGCAGCGCCGCGCGAAGGGCGGACCCAAAGTCCTCCGTGTCAATTGAAATCTCCCGCTGTGTAATAAAAGCGACCCGGTCGTGAAAGAGGAACTCGATGGGATCTTCTATTGTAATGATGTGCGAACGTCGCGCCTCGTTGATCTGACGGATCATTGCCGCCAGGCAGGTGGATTTTCCGCTTCCGGTGGTTCCGGTGACGAGAACCAGTCCCCGGGGTTCCTCTGCAATCTCCTCAAGAACCTCCGGAAGATTAAGTTCCCGCATCGTGGGGACCGTATCTGGTATGACACGGAACACCAGCGACAACGTGGTACGCTGATGAAAAACGGCAAGCCGAAACCTGCCCAGGCCATCACCGCCAAAAGAGAGATCTACTTCCAGCTTGCGCGCCAGCACCTCCTTTTGGTGCGAATTTAAAAGATGATCCACAAGATCAAAAGCATCTTCTTTAGAAACAACAGCTGTGTTGGCCAGGGGAAACAGTTCGCCGTTGACTCTGAGATGCGGGAGCGCCCCGGACTTCAGATGAAGGTCAGAAGCCTTTCTTTCGACGGCTCTCTGGAGAAGAGATTTTAAATCGATCATCTTCCGACGCTCTTTACCCGGGCTTCCTTATAGACATTGGTGAGCCATCCGTGCCGGTCTTCTACTTTGCCTTCGACGTAGTCAAAAAAATCGCGCTGTAAGCGTGCGGTCAGCGCGCCTTTCTTTCCGTTTCCAACTGGAATTCGATCCACAGAACGAACCGGAGTGATCTCGGCGGCTGTCCCACACAGGAAAATTTCATCGGAAATATATAACATCTCCCGTGGAATTAATTGCTCAATTACTTCGTAACCACGTTCGCGAGCCAGTGTAAACACGGTATCTCGGGTTATCCCCGGAAGAATGGAGCTGCTTTGGGGCGGAGTATACAGCCTTCCGCGAAAGTTGAGAAAAACGTTTTCTCCACTCCCCTCGCTGACGTAGCCTTGGGTATCGAGTGCAATTCCTTCGGCGTACCCGTTCTGGACTGCCTCCATCTTGATCAAACCGCTGTTGATGTAATTTCCACCAGCCTTTGCCATCCACGGAAAAGTGTTTGGAGCCATTCGTGACCAGGTCGAAACGCACGCGTCGATGCCGGCATCCATTGCGTCCTCGCCGAGGTAGCGTCCCCATTCGTAGACAGCAATAAAGCATTCTAGGGGAGCCTTTAACGGGTTTACGCCCAGGCTTCCGTAGCCCCGGAATACAATGGGGCGAATGTAGCAATGCTCCAGTTGGTTAACTCGAATGCACTCCAGGATGGCCTGTGCGATTTCCTCCTGTGAGTAGGGGATCTCGGTGCGATAAATCCGGCACGAATCAAAAAGGCGCCGGACATGATCTTTCAGCCGAAAAACCTCGGAACCGCGAGTGTTCTTGTAACAGCGGATCCCCTCAAACCACGACGAGCCGTAGTGTAGCGCATGGGACATTACATGAACTGTCGCTTTGTCCCAGTCGATGAAATCGCCATTATGCCAGATTCTCTTTGATTTAAGATCGGTCATTCAATCAGGATAGTCACTTCCAGAAAATTGGTCAATGCAACGTGCGCAACCAGCGGCAGGATACAGTCAGGCACAGACGAGGGGGAACGCCCGCTACTTGGCAGCCAGATAACCCTTGCGGGCTCGCACCTTATAACCTTTCTCCTTGGCGCCATTAACCACCACATCGATCTCGCGCCAGGTGCCGTCTTTGGGAAGTGACGAAGTATAGGAGAGACGGTATTGTTTTCGCAGCTCCTCGGCAATTCCGCGAAATGCGCCCTCTAACTCTTCGACTTCGTCCGCGAAAAGAGCTTTTCCACCCGTCTCGGTGGCAATGGAACTGATTTTTTCTTTCACCTTCTCACGTTCCGACTTGAAAATCCCAAAAAAGCCGCCTTCGCTTTTCAAATCGCGGTCCAGGATAGCGACGATGTGGACCTGCACCTCAGATTCACGGATCTTATCGATCAGTTCATCGAATTTATAGTAGCTATCGCGGTCCTCGCCATCCGTGAAGACCACCGCCGCTTTCTTGGGCTCGCTTCCAGCATGGGCCCGTTCCACTGCCAGATAAATCGCGTCGTAAAGAGCTGTACCTCCTGAAACGATAATGTTATCGAGGGCGTCTCGGATGTCTTCGACGTCGTGAGTAAAATCCTCTTCCAGCACCACCTCATCGTCAAAGTCAACCAGAAAAAGTTCATTTTCCGGGTGGCTCAAGTCAAGAAACAGGTGGCTTGCCTTCTGGACGAATTCCATCTTGTCGCGCATGCTTCCGCTGCTGTCGAGGACTAGGCCAATAGTGGAAGGAAGATCGTCCTGGCCGAAGTAGGTGAGTTGCTGCTTCACCTTGTTTTCGAACACTGAAAAATCTTCTTTGGTTAAACCCGTGACCAAGCGGTCTTCCTTGTCGTAAACCGCAGCATGAAGGACCACTTGATCAACCTCTGCACGGAATTCGACCGGGCCCCTTTGGGTGCCTTGGTCGGAAAAGCTGGGTTGTTCTTTTTTCTTCCGGCCGGAGTTGTTGCCGTCCTGAGAAAGCCAGGCGAGACAATACAGGGCCAGCAGGGACACCACAAGAGGTCTTAGTCTGAAGGGGAAGTGGGTAGTCACGCGCTTACTTCTTGGGAGCGAAATATCCTTCCCTGGCGCGCACGCTTAATTTGGGCAAGCCCTCCGGCGGATCAAGACTCACCTTAAGCTTACGCCAATTTCCGTCGAAGTTGTGGTTGCTTGAGCTGAAACCCAGGACATACTGATTACGCAATTCGGTGTGGATCAGATCACAAAAATAATCCAGCTGCTTAAAGTTGTTAGGGAAAAAGGCCCGTCCGCCGGTCAGGCTGACGATTTCTGTGATGATTCCCCGCCCAAACCCGATTTCACCCTTTTCTCCGATCACATAGATTTGCACGTCGGATTCCTTAGCAAACTCTTTCACTTCGCTGAAGGTGTACCGGCTGCTGTTATCCTCGCCGTCGGTGATCACGATCAAAGCTTTCTTGTCATTACGGGCGTCGCGAATCTTTTCAAGACCGAGGTAAATGGCGTCATAAAGAGCAGTCCGCCCTTTGGGGTTGGAGAAAGTGATTTGGTTTTGGATGTTCTCACTTCGTGCGGTGTAGTCCTGGACCAGGGTGGTCCTTTCATTAAAAGTCACCAGGAAGTATTCATCGGAGGGATCTCCCTGCTCCAAGAAACGAATGACGGAATTGCGTGCGCTCAAAACGTTGTCGCCCATAGAACCGCTTACGTCAAAGACGATTCCCACGCTGATTGGAGATTTGTCATTAGCAAAGTGAGTGATAGCTTGCTCTATCTTGTTCTCAAAGAGCTTGAAATGTTCCTTGCCGAGGCCCACGACGTAACGATTCAGCGGATCTGTGACACTTACGCGCACGACCACGGTGTCGACATCGACACGAAAACCCGGGGGTTGATTCCGTGAACCCTCTGCGCGCGCCGACTGATTCAGTAATAGTAAGAAGAAGGAAAGGAAGAAAAATCCTTTCATAGCCTTAATTTGTTATTTTAGTGGAAAAAGGACTAAAAAAAAAGCATTCGTATCGAGCCATCTAATATGTAACCGGAGCAGGTATCGTCGAGCCATCTAAAATGTAACCCGAGTGGAGCGATCAGGAGGGTTACGGGATGACCGGGAAATCAAGATGGGAATACTTAAGAACCATTGATGGGCGCTACCAAGAAGCTGCGGGGAAACTGAAGGGGAGAATCCTAGACG
>JACQSY010000118.1 GCA_016211085.1 Acidobacteriota bacterium
CCACAATGCCCAGCCAAAACCTTTCCGTTGGACTAAATCTCCCGATCAGATCCTGGCTAGCATTGCTCGCTTTGCTCATCGAACTCTCGACGTACAGACGGCTCCACTTATGTCAGAAATCAATGGGACAGCAGACTAGTACGACATTGTTTTTTTCGATAGACTCACCCCCCCCGGCCAGAGTTTCTGTCGGAACTTGAAGGCAGGGAAAGTACCAAGCCACCGTTTAAATGATCCGGGCCGAATCAGATGGGATGGCTATGCGATGAGCGCTGGGAAGTCGGAGAGCGTCGAGTGAAAAGGCAAGCACGCTTCAAACGTCCTTGCATTCGAGGTATGAGGTTCAAATGAAGAATCGACAACTGATGAATTACATAAACGGTCAGTGGCGACGTTCCAGCGCCGGCAGTTATCTGGATGTCACCAATCCGGCTACGGCCGAGGTCCTTGCCCAGGTCCCGCTCTCCACGCCAGCTGATGTGGAGTTGGCGGTAAAACACGCCACAGCGGCCTTTCAGAGTTGGCGGCGCACTCCGGCAACCCAACGCATTCAGTATCTTTTCAAGCTGAAAAATTTGCTGGAGCAGAACATTCAGGAACTGGCGTGCCTTGTCACCAACGAATGTGGAAAGACCCGAGAGGAATCCCTGGGCGAATTGCGGCGGGGCATCGAAACTGTCGAGGTGGCCTGCGGCATTCCCAGCCTCATGCAGGGTTATAACAATGAGGACATTGCCAGCGGCATTGACGAGCATCTCTATCGCCAACCGGTAGGTGTGGTCGCCGCCATCACTCCTTTTAATTTCCCTGGGATGATTCCCCTCTGGTTTCTTCCGTTCGCCATCGCTTGCGGCAATTGCTTCATTCTCAAGCCCAGTGAAAGAGTGCCCCTGACCAGTGTCCGGCTCATGGAGCTACTGGAACAGACGGGGCTGCCTCCCGGCGTAGTCCAGCTGGTCCATGGCGACAAGGAGACGGTCATCGCGATATTGGATCACCCCGGCATTCGAGCTATTTCCTTCGTGGGCTCCACACCGGTCGCGAAGTTTGTGTACGCTCGTGCCACCGCTAATGGGAAGCGGGCGCAATGCCAGGGCGGAGCCAAAAACCCGGCCATCGTCCTGCCGGATGCGGATCCCGAATTTGTAACCAAGACGCTCGCTGAGAGCGCATTTGGGTGTGCCGGACAGCGGTGCCTGGCATCGTCAGTAGCCCTGACAGTGGGGGAGGCCGGTCGCGCGTTTACCGACGCCATGATCGAAGAGGCCGCCAGCCGCCGCGTCGGCTATGGTTTGGAGGAAGGAATTCAGATGGGGCCGGTGATCACGTCCCAGAGCAAGGAACGAATCAACAAATTAGTTGCACTGGGCGAGCGGGAAGGCGCCAAGGTGTTGCTGGACGGCCGTGACAGAGTCGTGAAAGAGCATCCGGAGGGGTACTTCCTCTTCCCCACTATTCTAGGCAAGGTAGACCCCCGCAGTGAAATTGCTTGCACGGAGATCTTTGGGCCGGTACTCAGCCTGATGCACGTCGCCACCCTTGAGGATGCGATAGCGGAAGTCAACAGGATCAGCTACGGCAACATGGCTTGCCTGTTTACGAGAAGTGGAGCTGCTGCGCGGAAATTTCGCTATGAGGCAAATGCAGGTAACATCGGGATCAACGTGGGCGTGGCTGCTCCGATGGCCTTTTTCCCTTTCAGCGGCTGGAACGAGAGTTTTTTTGGAGACTTACACGCTCAGGGAATGCATGCCGTCGAGTTTTACACTGAAGCAAAAGTCGTAGTGGAACGCTGGCCTTGAGAGCCAGGTTTCTTAGATGGCCCGCTCCACTGGCGCAGTGAGAAGCGCGCATGCAGCGCTAGCGAAGTAAGCGCTCGTGTTTGATTGCGGCAGGAGCGCTCCTTGTCAGTCGTGACTCTTGCGCCTATGCATTCGCCCTGCTTTTAGGCAGTCGCGCGTCTATGCTTGGAAGATCTCCAGCGGGAGGAAAGCTGAAACCACAAAGTTCGGCACGTCCACCACGTTACTCACCCTAAGATCCACAGCCACACTGCAAAGAACATAGGCTTGCTCACGGCTCCAGCCTCTTTCCTGTAAGAGGTCAATCATGTTGAGGACCGCGTTTCGGGAGGCAAGCGTGAGGTTTTCCCCCTCGTTAGTGCCGTCTTCGCGAATGGGCATGCCCATGGTGGCAATGAATTGACGAGGAACTGCCCATCGAGGCTCACTGAAATAGTCGTGGTGTGAGAATCGGGGACTGCGAATATTGTGCCGTTGCGCTTCCCCTTTGAGAATCCGAAACCGCATAGCCACCGTCGCTCCCATCTCGATCGCGGTGACGCAGACTTCACCATCCCCTTGTGCAAAGTGGCCATCGCCGGTCGAGAAAAGAGCGCCTTCCACAGAGACTGGGAAAAGAAGCCTGGAACCGCGCGTGAGCTGTTTGATATCGAGATTTCCACCGTTTTCGCGCGGGGGCAGGGTCCGCAGGCCTTCTCTCGCGGGGAGTCCTGCGTTCGGCACGGCGCCGTCAGGATCAGGCGCAAGCGCTATACCTCCCCGCCGGAGGAGATCTTCCTCACGCCTCGACCATTTGCTGACCTGGGCGTGAGAAGGTGCAACGCCTGAGACCCCCATAAACGGACCGCCTGGGATTCGGACCCCCGGCAATTGGGGCGAGGTCGCCCCGTCATTTTCGATCTCCCAATGGACCATGAACGGGGACGTAAACACGTCGCGAAGAAATCCAAAGCCCGGAACGATCGCCGAATAAGCCCAGGGTTCCGGCGCAATTTCCAAGAACTCCACTTCCAAAAGATCACCCGCCTGCGCTCCCTTGATAAAAACCGGTCCCGTCAGAGGGTGTATCGAGCCGGACTTCACCTTGTCAAAATCAGATTCTGTTGTTAAGCGATTGAATTGACCATCTAAAGCGTCTCGGGTCTGGAGGATGACCTCCTCTCCTGGGTCTGCTTCCAAGGCAGGTGGGACATCAGGGTGCCATCGATTGTGGCCCGTCTCGGGTTGGTCTTTGAGGCGCTTGTTCCTGTCGATCTCGATACCTTTCACGGCGCGTTCTCCGAAAAATAAGTTGAGATACTCAGTCCCACTCGTGGCGGCGCCGCCAGATTCCATCGGCACAGCGTAAAGCAAGCGCGCCAATGGAAGAAGTCGGGTTAGCCGCGCCGGAAGTCGTAAGCGAACTTCCGTCCACTATGAAGAGATTCTTGACGTCGTGAGCCTGATTCCAGGCGTTAACGACCGAGTTTTTCTGGTTATTTCCCATGCGAGCCGTGCCCATCAAATGAGCTGCGGTCGACGACGGTGCCCGCTCGCGGATCTCAATGGCGCCCGCGGCCTCAAGAACTTGCCGGGCCGTGAGGGTCGCATGCGCCAACATTTTCAAGCTGTTCTCGCCGCGAGTGTAAATCACGCGTGGAGCCGGGATCCCATTGGAGTCACGAACTTCAGGATCTAATTCCACTCTATTGTGTTCCTCGGGTAGATCTTCGCCCAGAATGCCCATGGGGATTGCACGGGGGAAACACTTTCGCATGGCACCATGATGCTCGGCCCCCCACGGCAGTGGGTGCACCGTGAGACCGCCCCAAGCATAATCCAGGGGACCAAAAGTACGATTGAACAACAGAGAGTAGCCTCGGGCAAAGCCTCGTCCGGGATCGGTTTCGTAGAACTCCTGGCTCAGGATGGGATGGCCAAACGGCCCGATATGGCCGTCCAGTGGCTCCTCGAAGAGCCCCACCAGATGTCGAATCGCGTGAAGCATCAAACACTTCCCCACCATGCCGGATGAGTTGGCGAGACCGTTGGGAAAGAGTTGGGATTTGGAATTTAGTAGCAGGCGCGGGGTCCCCACTCCGTTAGCGCACAACACGACGACGCGGGCCAGTTGTTCGTGAAGGTTTCCTGAGCCGTCATAGTAGAGAGCACCCCGGGCTCGACCTTTGGAATCCACGGTGATTTGCGATACCCGCGCGTGGGTCAGCAGGACCGCACCCTTGCGCAATGCTTTGGGCCAGTAGGTGACGTCGGTGCTTGCCTTTGATCCTATAGGACAACCCAGGGAGCATTTTCCATGAAGTTGGCAAGCCGGCCTGCCATCGTAGTTTTCAGAGATGATGGCGTTGTCCAGAACCCACCAACGCCAGCCCAACTTGTTAAATCCCCTGGCGATCTTTTCTCCCAAAAGACCCAAAGGCAAAGGAGCCGTTGGTCGTTTGGGTCGAGGGGGATTGGCGGGGTCTCCTGTCAATCCCGAAACTCCCATCTCACGATCATTCAAATTGTAGTAGGGCTCAAGGTCGCGGTAACGAATGGGCCAATCGTCGGCTACGCCGTCAAGAGACTTGGCTCTAAAATCCGAAGGAACCAAGCGTTGGAAAGCGCCCGACCAATGGATGGTTGAGCCGCCGACGCCGTTAAACATCATGACCGTGGGCGGGTTCTCTCCGCCGGATGTGGTGGGGTAGTCTTCCGGGCGCCGGCGGACGTTGGGGTTCCAGTGAAAGGCGCCTCTTCTTAAAGCAACTTCCCAGTCCGGTCGAATGGAGGGATAATCCTGTGGCTTTACCCAGTCTCCTTGTTCCAGGCAGACGACCTTGGCTCCCAAGTCAGTCAGGCGTTTGGTCACTGCAGCTCCCGCTGCACCGGAGCCAATAACCAACACGTCTGCTCGTTCTTCGACCATGTTCAGGCCTCGCGGTAAAGTCTGGGTCTTTGACGAACCGGGTCCAGCAAACTCTCATCCAGGGGCTTGAGCTGAGGACCAGGGCGATTGGTGGGATGAGACTCGTAAGAGAGGAGTTTCCATATCCTCGGTTGAGTGTAATAGGATTCATAGACCAGGTCGCGTAGGTTACGGAACAAGCCCGGTTCGACTTCTGCTTCGAGTTCCTTCAAGACCGCAATTCGCTCAGCGGACGCCAGCTCCAAAAAGGTTCTCGTAAATTTCCTATGGCTTAGCTCTTCGATGACGGCCAAGCCCTGGTCAACGGTTCGTTTCAGCTCTTGCGTCCGGGCAGCGACTCTTTCTATGTAGTCCACGCTTCCCACTTCGCTTGCGGCCGGCATCCCCTCCCCGGCAGGGATGATCTCATCGGCGATGGCACGCAAGAGCGCGTGTGCTGGAGTCTCCAATTCACTGGGCTGCTGATATCCAGGAAGCGCCTTAATAGTTGGCAAGCGTATACGCCCCAACACAGACCCTGCCAGGCTCAGCCAAATAAACCTCCGTCGTGAGAAGGCTGTGTTCATGGCTTTGCCGTCTTCATGAGCTAGCTCGGCACTGGGATCGGAGGCGCGCACGGAGCGAAAGCGGAGTAAGCGCTTGTGTTGTCGGTGTTGTCGTACCGGGAGCGCTCGTTGGCACTCGCGCCTCCGAAAGAGTCTGCTTGTGGCAGGATTGATCCATCTGAATCGCCTTGCTTCGAGCTTCTTGATTCGCCTCGCAAAAGGCATCAACAAACCAAGGCGTACAGATGAAACGAAACGGTAGATCGTCCGACTATGCTCCATGGTCGGTGCCTTAGCTTTTCATAAATTGATGCTTCAAGACTAGCCCCAGTCTTATTGCCGATGATAGCGCAACGTCGATGCAATTGGAACGGCTGATTCACCGCGCTGGAGTTACACCATGACCCATAAGGTCAGGCCGGAAAAAAAGCAGCGCCTTCGATCTGGAGTTGCCGTCCTTGGAACGTGACCCTGGTATTCAGAAAAATTTGAGCAAGCCAGGCGTTGGTCAGCATATGCTCGGTAACTTCCGGAATCCGCAATGTGCTCTTTCCGGTCGCTAATGCCGCGAACGGTAGGATTTGATCGGCTGCATAGGGGTCTAAAGTCACTTCCAACCTCAGCATCTCCAAAACTCGACCCGCGACAAACCTTCCTATGGCTTCGGAAATCCTGCCGCGCGCGCCCGCTTGGTCAGCACCCCATCGGGCGCCGGTTTGCGTCTCTGCAAAAGCCGCAAAGGCCGCTCCGGCCTGAAGGGCGGTGGTATCCTCCTGGATTTCGATTTCCGCCTTTAGCCCCGCCGCGGAAAATGTCTCCTGAGCGCTCTTCGCCATTCGGTAACTCACTTGGCGGTCTTGCAAATGCGAGGACAATGCGATCCCCCACACTCTGCTTAAGAGTCCTGCTTTTTCCAGAGCAATTCCTGAAAGTCCCCGCCTGGAGGGACAGGTTTTAAGAAGGAGCATGCCACCCCCACGCGGCACGTAGCCGGGTCTTTGCATGAACACCTCGGCCTCAATTCCCATCCTCCTCAGCAGAGGAAGCACCACGTGAAATAAGTGAAAGTAAGAAGGAGCCCCGTCCTGAAATACTCCTCCCACGACTTCGACCTCAGCCGGTTCCGGCGTGAAGGCCAGAAGCGGTAAAACGGCAAGGCAAAGATTGGTTGCCGATCCGGCCGACCCGATGTCCCAACGACACCGGATGGGGGTGGCCAGTCTTCCAGGTCGAAAAGAAAGTTCCGATGAACCCTTTGCGAGCCCTTCCGTGGAACCATGGGTCAGCTCACTAATGGCCTCCACCACTTTAAGGTGCTGCGGGCGCAGTCCCGGCGGCGTGCGAGACGCACGAATTTTGATAATATGCACCTCAACTCCGGTCAGAGCGGAGAAAACTACAGCCTGCCGAACTATGGTTCCACTTGCCGAATATTGGGAGCCATCGATTTCAATCATGTGCGGGTGAATTCTCGCTTCAATAATTTGTCACAAAAAAACAAGAAGGGATGTCCCTTGGAAACAGAAACCATAAAAGAGCTAATCGAGCTGAAGCCCTTGAAGGCCCTCGTTCACTGTTGCTTTCTTTGAGGTGCGGTGGGTACAGCTGCGCCGCGTCAGGTTAACGCTTTAAGCTCCCCACAGCGCATTTCGATCACATCATTGAGGAGTTGCCGCAAATCTTCTCCGTGCAGCTGGCGACGAGCTGTCTTGCCGATACGTCGCGCCAGAACATTATCCTGAAGCACGTCTTCTATCCAGCGTTCGAAGTCCTTTCGGTAAAGATGGTATTCAATTGAAGCGGTGGAGATGACCTTTAAGACCTGCTTGAAGTCAAGCAAGTTGGAAGCTGCCGCCAGTACTGCCCCGCCCGGTTCACGGAAACAAAACCGCTTTTCGTGAGGTAAGCTCAGGTGCAGGTACTTGCTGAGATGACGAACGTGGGGTACGGCTCGTGTAGCCATTTGAAATTCGAAAAAACCGGTCATTGGGGGAAGCCATGGTTCGGAGACCAAGGTGTACATGTAGGCCTCGCCCAGTTGCAGCGAGGCCAACTCTGAAAAAAAATGAGGTCGTTCTCCAGAAAAAATACGGCTGAGGCACCCGAGTTCCTGCGGGTCGGAAAGCCGTGTCAAGAACCAACCATGAACTTCGTTCAATATGCACGGATCAACGGCGCTGGGCCGGTAGGTAACCCCACAATATCCGCCGGCACTTTTCATGGCTTCGCCCAACAATTTCGACACTTGTCCCTCGGGAGGGCATAACATCTGAAGCTCATCCATCAGAATCCAATGCGGACGGTGGCAGCGTTTCCGTGCGCCAATGAGTTTTTGAATAAGCGCGATGACATAGGAAGGGCTTTCCGCCTTAGGGAGACAGGAGAGATCCACAATGACGCTTAGGGTCGTCGAGTACACAAAAACATTGGCGATATCGACCAGGGATGGCTGGCTGGCTCCAGGACCGCCGACCAGCAGCGTATGAGGGAGTGTGCGAAGGGTTCGAAAATCCCCCTCCGGATCAACGATGCAGACTTGATAGCCAAGATTTAAGAGACCTTCCGCCAGGATCCCACCCAACCACGTTTTGCCGCTCCCACTGGCCCCGGCGATGCCGAAATTCTTATTTAACAACAGGAAGGGATCCAGATAGGCGGCCGATTGACTCGATTTCCTACCCAACAACACACGTCGTTCCGGACGCAGTCGTCGTGGTGGAAGTTGCCCGCTCGCAAGACTTTCGATCAATTGTCCAACCCCGGTTCCATTGGGTTTCATCAGGATGCTGTCTGCAAGTCTTTGAATGGCGGGAGAAGCGTTGGCCACAGCGACGCCAAGCTCGACAGCCTCGAAAAGCGCTCGGTCGTTTTCAGCGTCGCCACACCCCAGCACGTTTCGCATCGACAAATCCAGCTCTCGCAAAGCGTGGTCAAGACCGGTGGCCTTCGTTGCTCCCGGTGGTAATACCATCACCGCCCTGCGGTTATACTCCAACGTTGCTCCGCCGGCGCTTTCATGCAGTACCTGCAGGATCTTCTCGTCGTGCGGCACGCAGCTCGCTACCATCGCAAGGCCCTTCTCAAGGGGGATGCTGAGTTGCTCAAGCTTTCGTGTAATTCCTGGAGAAATTCGTCCAAAGGGCAGCAAGATGGATTTTGTGCCAGGCACGTACACCACGGCCCCATTCTCAGCCACAATCGCTTCGCAGATTTCATCAAGGGGTCCCAGGCTGATGAGGTCCTCAAAGATGCGGCCGGTTACCAGGATAATCTTGATTCCGGCATTCTTTGCGACGCGCAATGATTTCCAGGCATTCTCGGTCACCACCGGGCCGTCGATGAGCGTTCCGTCAAGGTCGCAAGCCAGAATCGTCAGATGCATGGGGAGAGAAAAACGAAAAACAACCCTCAGACGTTAATCATCAGTTGAGCTTATTTCTTCTGCGTTGGGTTGATCCACATCCGCCTGAGTTCCGAAGGCAAATTTGCCTTCACGTCCTCAATTTCCCCTTTGGAAATCCTTTCTGACAGAACTTGCAGCACAGCCTGTACCAGGGGCTCGATCGGCAAGTTATCGCGTTTGAATTCTCCCCTTACATGGTCGAGGAACTGCTGCTCGTGACGCATTCCACCGGGCTTCGCAGATGGTTTCCATCCTTCATAATAGATGCCGCGGATCAGGAGGGGCAGTTGGGCGCCTAGTTGGGAAATCTCCCGTGTCGAAAGACGGTCGCGTAGAGCATGTAAAGTTGCGCTTAAGGCACGGAGCGAAATCTCCTCGTCGGCGAATGGAACCCGCTCCTGGATGTCAGAGATCCAATGCATGGTGGTTTGAAGCGCTTTGTCAAATGTTTTCATGAGTTATGCTCCTTCTTGGTTCATGAGAGGGAAAGATCGACTGACCTTGGTGAAGAGCAGTTCTCCTGAAAAGGGCTCAAATCAGCTCCATGGCCGGTTTGACAGCCGTACCAAGCGAAAGCTTCTTTAGCTGGGCTATTGCCAAAGTGGAAAAATAATTGCAGCCACGGTAAGAAAATGAATCTTCAATGGCAAGGTCCAACGCCTTCTCTCAGCATCCTTCGGTAATTCCTTGCATTCATCCTCAAGAGATGCACGGGAAGTGCCACTTCATGATCAGGCAGGATGCGGCAGGTACAAGGGTGACGCTTGCAGCAAATGGAACACTGCTGATCTAAAAGGAGCGAAGCGGTTCGAGCCTTCCAGTCACACCTTTCGACGCGACCCGGCACCTGAGTGTGTATGCCGCGAACCGAGAGAAGTCCGGATGAAAAACAAGGCGGGACGCACCCGTTTGACGAACCCCGGACACGCAGGACCGCCGCGCTCCAAGCTTTCTGTTTCACTGATGCTCGTAGAGTGGTTCGTTAGACACCGGGAGGGGTGGAAAGGCGCGCAGGAAAGCCACCACCGAGAGAGCAAAGAGGGCCAAGAACCAGGCGGCCAGGCCGATTTCAATCCAGCCCAAGCTGAAAGTCGAGGAAACAGAAGGCACCACTAGAAGCACTCTTTCAACCCAGTAGCCAATAATGATTAAGGAGGATACGAGAAAAAGTGATTTCGAGTTTCGCTTTGCCGCCCGGCCCAAAAGAATCAGGAAAGGAATTGCGAAACAGGCGAGCAACACTGTCCAGGACATGGTACGCCACGGTTGATGCTGGACTCGCAACGCGATGAAGGAGGCTTCTTCGGGAATATTTGCAAACCAAATGACCAGGAATTGCGACCAAAACATATCCACGGAGATGAGGCAGAAAGCAAACAGCAGCTTCCCCAGGTCGTGACGATGATCGTTAGTTATGAAAGCGTCCAATCTCAAGGGTTTTCGCAGGAGACCGGCCAGAACAGCCAGCGCCGCCAGACCTAAATAAATACTTCCCACAAAGTAGTACGCTCCAAAAAGAGTGCTGTACCAATGTGGCGAAAGGGACATGATCAAATCCCCTGCAATGAGCGAGAACACAAAGCAGTAGACCACGGTCATCCCCAACGAGACACGCATCAGCGCTTTTCGACACAATTCTCTCTCGGTCTCCAGATCCTTGAAGTCTCTAATAAGCATCCGATAAGAACGTCGCGCCCATGCCCCGCCATGACCCTGTAAACGCCAAGCCTCAGGTCTTAATGAATAAAAGAGCGTAGTGAGAGCCAGCCCCAGGAGCAAAAACAAGCCGAACCCATCGCGGACGGCCATAAAAGGATAATTCAGCCACAGGGCTTTTTCGGGAATGGGCTCTTCCACCCAAGGGAAAAGGTGGCTGCCTCCAATGATGAAGATCAGAAAGAGCACGAAAGAGACAGGTAAGAAAGCTGAAAGAGATTGCGCGAGCCTTACATAAACCCACCCCCATTGCGCGCGGGTCAGCGTCAAGATGGCCGAGAAAAGCACCCCAAAATGAGCGATGCTTGACCAAAAAAGGAAATTTACAAGGTAGGCCGTCCAGGTTCGCGTCGAGTTTCCAGTGAGGAGCCCAAGGACTAAAGCCAACACCCCCGCAACTGACACCCCGATCAATGAGAGCACAAGCCAGTAGGGAGGGCGACCGGAGATGAAAGATTCCGTCTCTTCCGCAATGAGAGACTCATTTGTCATTGCTTTGCAGCCTCCGCAAATAATTAATCACGTGCCACCGCTCTTCGGGCAACAGGGCTTCCGCCAGCTCAGGCATCAAACCACGTCCATGACGCATGGCGCTGTAAAAAAAGCCATCAGGCAGTTGTAAGTTGCTGGGATCACTCAAGGAGGGCGGTTCGCCAAAATGAGCAGCCATCATGCCCCCGCCCTTGGCTTCGATTCCATGACAGGGAACACAAAATCTTTCAAAGAGGACCTTCCCTTTGTTTACTGAGCTTTCAGCAGGAGGAATGGGATTCACCAAACGTGTGAATTCCTCCGTCTCCGCGACCGATTTCTCAAGCCCTGCTGTGGATATCGAATCCGCTGGCAAGAGTACTTCCGACTCCTGAGGTTTCCACGAGGGTTGATCCCTCATGTCATCGTGCCCGCACGCCAGGCAGAGCGCCAGCATGGCGGTAGAAATCAGGGTAAAACAGCGAGGAAAATTCTTTTCAGAGAGCGCTGTGTGCGAGAGAACCCTACTACGCCTTTTCATCGATGTGTACCTCCGCGGCGCCCGCTTGTCTGAGGAAAACGGATATAGTTCCCTGCTGATGGCTTGGCCCGGTGACAAGAAGGCCGAAGTGATCTTCACTAAAGCGTGAATCGTAGTGGGGATCTTTGCGGAATGACACGAGTCGCGCATTGATCAAGAACCCCGCCACTGTGGCCAGCGCGCCCACCAGTAGCGTCAGCTCAAATCCTACTATCACAAAGGGCGGCACTGAAATAATCGGCTTTCCACCCGTAATCAAGCCCCACTTAAGTGAGCTCCAAATGGCCAGGAGTGTGCCGCCTACGGCTCCGATCGCACCACCCGTCAGAGTAAAGAGTCGTACTTTGCTCCGGCCTGGCATTACGGCTGCTTCGATCAAGTGCGAAGGCACCGGCGAATAGACGTCCCGTATTTCCCATCCCTGGTCCTTGAGCTTGGGGATCGCGCTGACCAACGCTTCCAGCTGGACAAAAACACCCAGTACCACAACCGATTGTTCCATGGTCAATGTTCCTTTGCAGGGGAAAGGAGCGTCTCTTTTACTTCTGCGATGGCCACGGCTGGAAAAAACTTGAGAAATAAAAGCAGCCACATGAGAAACCAAGCCAGCGAACCGAGAGAGATGCCGATTTCCACCCAGGTAGGACGGTAAAATCCCCAGTCATACGGAAGGAATTCGTGGCTAAGAGAGCCCACAATGATGACGAATCGTTCAAACCACATCCCCACGTTGATCATGAGTGAGATCACCATCAGCGTCACTAGATTCCTTCTAAGGGGCCGGATCAGAAAAAAGAGAGGAATGACCGAATTGAAAAGAATCATGATCCAAAACGCCACCGCGTAGTCTCCAAGCGCTCGATAAATGAAGATGGACTGCTCAAAAGTATTAGCGCTGTACCAGGCAATCAGGAATTCGGTCACGTAAGCATAGGTCATAATCCACCCGGTCACCACAATGAGTTTGGCCAGGTTTTCGAAATGGTCCGTCGTAATGTAATGTTCCATTCGAAACATTTTTCGAATGGGAATCAGCAGCGTGAGCACCATGGCCAGGCCGGAGTGGATGGCCCCGGCTACGAAGTAAGGGGCGAAGATAGTACTGTGCCATCCCGGCACCACGGACATAGCGAAGTCCCAGGAGACAATGCTGTGAACCGACACCACCAGCGGCGTTGCCAGGGCAGCCAGGAACAAGTACGCAGTGGAAAAATGTTTCCACTGGCGCACGGTGCCTCTCCACCCTAGTGACAAGATTCCATAAATTCTCCGTCTCCATCCTCGGACAGCATCGTGCGCCGCCTTAATATCCGGAAGGAGCCCCACATACAAGAATAGAGAGCTAACAATAAAGTAGGTCAGTACCGCCAGCACGTCCCAGGTCAGAGGGGACCTAAAGTTGATCCACAGTTCACGCTGGTTTGGATAGGGTATTAGCCAGTAAAACTTCCAAACCCTCCCCAAATGAATCAGGGGGTAGAGTCCCGCCGTCATGATGGCAAACACGGTCATCGCCTCGGCGGTTCGAAACACCGCCGTTCTCCAACGGGCCCTAAGCAGGAACAGAATCGCTGAGATGAGCGTTCCCGAGTGAGCAATGCCTACCCAGAAGACGAAATTAGTAATGTAAACTCCCCAAAACACCGGGTGATTGATTCCCGCCACACCCATACCTCTCTGAATCTGGACAACCCAAGCGAAAGCTCCCCAGGAAACAAACAGAATCAGGATTGCAAGCAACGCAAAATATGGCCACCCTGGTCGCCGTAGGATCCTCAAAACATCACGGTTTACGTCAGTGTAGCTGAGCTGGTATGTGGCCATTGGAGTCCTTCCATTCAGAGACGAATTTTTTTGAGGTATGTGATCGCTGGTCTCGTGCCGAGGTGTTCAAGCAGATGATAGGCGCGCGGATCTCGAGATCGTTTCGACACCAAGCTCTCTCTGTCATTGAGATCTCCAAACACGATGGCTCGGGTCGGGCAGGTTTGTGCGCAAGCAGGCATCACCTCGCCATCCATCAGGTTTCTCCCTTCCTTCTCTGCCTGTTGTTTGGCCTCCACGATTCGCTGGACGCAAAACGTGCACTTCTCCATAACTCCTGCTATGCGCACCGTCACATGAGGATTGAGTTGTCGATCCAGAGCTGACGGGAATTCCGGTTCGTGGAAATTAAATCTTCTTGCTTTGTATGGACAGTTGTTAGCGCAGTAGCGGGTGCCGACGCAACGATTGTAAACCATCGCGTTCAGGCCCTCCGGGTTGTGGTACGTCGCGAACACCGGGCATACGCCCTCGCAGGGCGCGTGATGGCAGTGCTGGCAGAGCACGGGAAGGAAGGTATAGCCAGGAAGCGGACCGGGCTCGGCATAACTTTCCACCCGAATCCACGACATCTCTCGTCCCCGGGCAACCTGATCCTTTCCAACAACTGGATTATTGTTTTCGGCGTAACACGCTACAACGCATGCCTTGCAACCAGTACAAGCATTCAGATCAATCGCCATGCCCCATTGATGAGCCGGATGTTGATGCGGCGGGTAGAGGTTAGCTGTTTCATGGTTGCCGCTTCCTTCTGATTCCCCCGTGCGGAAGAACTTTTGCATTTGGTTAAGAGAGATGGTCTGTGCGATTTGTCTCTGACCTTGAGAAAGTTCACCCCGCGTGGTCACCAGCTGATGACGGGCATTTGCTTTCTGTACCTGAACGTTGACTGACAGCCAGGGGAGTCCGCCGGAGCCGGCTTCCGCAGCAGGGTTCAAAAGGGACGCGACGTTGGCTCCGCGGCCATTAGCATAGCGTCCGAAATGGGTGTGTCCCTGTCCTAATGGTACCGCCACAGCATCAGGGTGAATCCAGCGCTGAACATAAACCGGAAGCAAGATTTCGCCATATTCGGAACGAAGCCTGGCTACATCACCTTGTTTTAATCCGAGCTTTTGTGCCGTTTCAGGATGAATCTCAACGCACGAGTCCCACACCACTTCGGTGAGAGATTGCGGCAACTCCTGAAGCCATGCGCTATTGCTTCCCCGTCCGTCATAATTGAAGACGGAGGAATAAGGGATCAACGTCAGCTCTTGGCTCTGGACGGTTTCTGAAGAAAGCAGATCTCTCACCTGAATATCTCCAAGACTCGGACTGAGAGAGACCGGCTGACTGGAAAAATCCTTCCACACCCCCCCTCCTGTTGCGGCCAGGTTCCAGAAAGACTCAAATTCCAGATCCGGCCGCTCCCTCGCTTGCAACTCTCTCCATCTTTCCCTCAGGAACTGGTAGTAATTCTGCGGCAAGGGAGAATCGTCTTTACGGGGAGAGAGCTGGTTGGCCACCTGCAGGAGGAGATCGCCCGCGTGGCGCGTATCCAAAAGAGGGCGCATGGTAGGTTGCTGCAGGCCCCAGACACCTTCACGCGGCGAATAATCGTCCCACGCCTCAAGCGGTGTATGAATGGGCAATACAAGATCAGCCCGGGCAGCAGTCTCACTCAAATGGGGTGACAACACCACTACCAGCGGCACCTTCTCCAAAGCAGATTGAAAACCGCTCGTGAAAGGAAGGTCATAGGCTGGATTACTCCGATGGATGACCAGGACGTTAACCTTGCCTGCATTCATTTCATCGATTAATTGAAGGACATCGCGGTACGAATTGAGCCGGGCCGGATAAAGGTCGGCGCCATAGAGAACCGTTTCACCGATGTTACCGACGACATAATTGAGGAGATTCACCGCCGCTTGCGTAAGGGTGGCTTTGCCTGAAATAGAGGAGACTCCTCCGAACAGCGCCAGGCTTGGCCTTTCGTGAGCAAAGGAGCGCGCCAAATCGTAAATGACGTCTGAAGAAATCCCCGTGATTTCTGAGGCTTTCTCCGCATTGAAAGGCGCTGCCAAAGACTCGATGCGCGCCAAGTCTTCTTGTCCGACTCTCCCGAGCTTTTCAGCCAGGATGATGTGGATAAGCGCCAACACAAGGATGGGTTCCGTGCCGGGTTGAATGAGCAGCCAGTCGTCGGCGTTGGCGCCTGTCAGCGAGCATCTGGATTCGATTTGAACCAGCCTGCCAATTCGCCCTTGCTGATATTCTTTAAAGCGCGAAAAGGCGCTGGAGAATTCGACCGGCGAAAGCCATGTTTCCAAAAAGTCTGAGCCGAGGGAAAGAATGAAACGCGCGTTCTCCAGAGAGAAACCGGGCACCTCCTCTCTATCAAACGTGAACCGGTTCGCCGCCTTCAGGAACTCATAACCGCACGCTTCGTGCTGTATAAGACGCCCCCCGCCTATTGTTTCCATCCACTTCCCAACTAAGGCGGAAAAGCTGGGTCCGAGAATGTCTGAAAAGAAAACCAGGCTGGAAGCATCTCGTTGTGGGCCCAGCTCTGATAGCGCAGCGGCCAGGGTGTCGATCGTCTCTTTCCAGGCGCTCGGCTCCAACTGCCCTGAACCGCTCCGCTGCAACGGTGTCTTTAATCGGTCAGGGTTGTAAAGCCCTTGCAGGGATGCCTGCCCGCGGGCACATAATGTTCCACGATTCACCGGGTGGTGAGGATTTCCTTCAACTTTCGTGACTCGTCCATCACGATTGCAGACATGCAACCCGCAGCCGGCAGGGCACTCTCGACAAACGGAGGCGTAGTAAACGGATTTGCCGGGAATCCACTCCTCGGGTGGATTCACGTTTGACACTAAAACGGCTGAGGGACCTTGCGTAGCACAGCCAACCATTGCCGCAGTGCCGCTTGCCAGCATAAAGCTGAGGAAATTACGGCGGTCAATTTCGTTAAAGGTACCGGTCTTCTTCAAAGGTGGCAGCTCAGGCATTCCAGGCTTGCGCTTTTTTCTCTGTGACATTGTATGCACCACCCCATCGTGAACTCGTCTTGTAGTCGCACGACTGTTTCCATGTTTTCGACTTTGCCATGGCAGTGGGCGCAGGCCACTTCAGCTTGCACATGCTTTTGATGAGAGAAAACCACGTGGTCAGGCAAATCGTAGATCCTGGTCCAGGAAATGGACTCGCGTTTTTCCCACTGCTCTCGAAGTTTTTGCACTTCCGGAGACTTGCTTTCAACCTGATCATGGCATCGCATGCAATGTCGGACTGAAGGTACGCCTGCTGAACTGGATCGGGAAGCGTAGAAATGACAGAATTGGCAATCAAGCTTCAGCCGTCCGCCGTGAAGGCGATGGCTGAACGCGATCGGCTGGTTCTGAGCGGCGGCGGATGGCGTGTCGCTGCCTAAAAAGAAAATAAATAAAATTGCTGCCAGCACGCATGTTCCCATCATCAGTCTCGCCATTGCTTTTGACGACATTTTAAAATCAGTGTTCTTGTCTTGTGGTCGTGATCGCATAAGCAGCCTTCTTTCCTTTTGGGCGTGGCGCCTTTTGCGTCGGGTGTGGCTGCCGTGCGGCCCCGGGCATACCTAAAGCCTATTTGGCCTTGCTATGCAGTGACTTCACGAATGCGATCACGTCATAAATCTCTTGATCGTTAAGCTTGGCGCCAAAAGCCGGCATCATCTTTGACTTGCCAGCCGCAGCGCCGCCCTCTTTGACGAGACGGTAGAGATCTTCATCTGAGAGGGAAGACATGCGTGCCGGATCCCTCCAGTCTGCGGGCTTAACCTTGAGCAAACGGCTTGCAGGGCCATCTCCTTTTCCCTCGGCTCCGTGGCAGCGCAGGCATTGTTTCTTGTGAACTTCCACGCCTTTTTGAACATTACCTGGTTTGTCAGCTGCGAAGGAAATCGGAGCAGCCTGCAAGTAAACCCAAAAAGGGACTGCCAGAAAAACGAAAAATTTTTTCTCCACTGATGAATCCTCCAAAACAATTAGTAGTGACCATTACACACTAGCGACGCTGCGTGGCCCTTGGATTGACCCCTTACGAGCATACGCACGTTTAATGCGCTTAGCCATTTTCGGACTCCTTCTTGGCACTATCTTCGGTTCGGGACGCCTGCGAAATGGCTTCCAGGATCCGGTCATCATCGACCGGTTTGATCGAGTGGAAGAAGATTCCAACGCCAAGCACCCTGCGAAGGTCATCCACTGAACTTTCGTCAATGACGGCCACCACCCTGGTGGCGGGGCGAATCTTCCTCAACAGCGGCACGATTTCCAAACCGTGCATCCCCCGAAGCGAACTGTCGACAATGACCACATCCGCGGCGTTGTCCAGAAGAAAAGCCAATGCGGATCCGCAATTGCGCATCTCCCAAATGCGATGGTTGGCGGCTCTCAGGCGCATTACCAAATTCGCGAACGGAGCCGGATCGGGGGCAACGAGCATGATGTCCAGTGCGTAAGACGAGTCCATTGCTTTCTATGTGCCTAAAGCAAGCCCCGTGCCTATTTCGGAGAGAGGTGAGCTATCTCGTGATTTGTCAATTCCATAAAGTGACCAAGCCTGGACCGGAGCAGAGCACGGGTGCTGCAGGCTTGGAGCACCTTTGGACTTACCGTCTTCCGTATTGTTCATACATGAGAGGATGGACGAGGATGGTTTGGGCATGCCGCACGGCTGCGGCATGCATTCCTATTGAGGCAGGTACCTTCGCGACTTTAAGTGGTGACGGCGGAGTAATCTCTGCAGCGAAGAGCGCGTGATATTAGCCTGGCGGGCTGATCTGCTGATATTGCCCGAATTTTCTGAAAGGACTTTAGACAAGTATTCGCTTTCAAAGATGCGGATCGCTTCACGTTTGGCGGCGGCAAAAGAATCAGTGGAGATGTCATGCGAGCAATGGGCGGTTACAAAAACCATTTCACGAGGCAGGTCGGGCACATCCAGATATGGGCCCTGTGTCAGTGTGAGTCCTCGCTCAACAACATTAGACAGTTCGCGCACATTGCCGGGCCAAGGATAGCGGGAGAGCAGTTCGAGAGCCTGGGGGGTAATCCCCTTGATTTTTTTTCGGCAGGAGGGCTCGAATTTTTTGATGAAATGGTGGACCAGCAGAGGAATGTCTTCTGTTCGTTCACGCAGCGGTGGGATTCGCAAAGTGATCGTGTTAAGCCGATAGAGGAGGTCTTCACGAAAGTTACCCCTGGCTACTTGTTCTTCGAGGTTACGATTGCTGGCTGCAATCACACGAATGTCCACGTGGATTAGACGCCGGCCGCCGATTCGGCGAAACTGACGCTCCTGTAGCACGCGAAGCAGCTTGACTTGCAGATTGGGGGTTAACTCGCAGACTTCATCCAGAAAAAAGGTCCCGCTATTGGCAATTTCAAACAATCCAGGCGTTCGAGCAGCAGCGCCGGTGAAGGCTCACTTCTCATGACCAAATAGTTCTGCTTCAGCAAGTGTCTCGGGCAATGCAGCGCAGTCAATAGGAACCATGGGGTATTCTCTCCTGAAGCTGTGTCCATGGATGCACCGCGCAATTAATTCTTTTCCGCTTCCGCTTTCTCCAAGCAATAACACATTGGTTTCGGTCGGGCCGATCTTTTGAACTAAGTCGAGCACCTCCTGAATAGCCTTGCTTCGACCGATAATCTCAGAAACCTCGTAAGAGCGTTGCACCTGTTTACGCAAAGCACGATTCTCCTCGCACAGTTCTCTTTGCGCGATGGCCTTGTCCACGACGGCTCGAAGCTGATCGGGGGGCAATGGCTTTGCCAGATAGTCGAATGCGCCATGCTTGACTGCCTTAACGGCCGTGTCGACGGTCGGATAACCGGTAATAATCGCCCCTTCTATATCGGGGTCGGACTCCTTGGCTCGATCGAGCAGCTGGATTCCATCCATCTCCGGCAGGCAAAGGTCGATCAGGATCAGGTCAAAAGCTTCTTCCTGGAGTTTTTTCAACGCTTTTTCTGCGGATGCTTCCGTTACGGTCTGGTACTTCGGCGCTGGGAGGGTGCGACGGTAGAATTCCAACATCCCGACTTCGCCACCAATGGCCAAAATTTTCACTTGACGTGCGTTCATCTTCTTCTTAGGTATTTGCGTTTCATTTCAAAATGAAAACTGTTTGCTGCAGTAGATTGGAGACAGCCGGGGTCTATTAGCATCGATTCGTGGCAAGCTGCTAACGCGAGAACGGGGAACTAAATTCCAGCATGCCGCGCACCATGAAGGTTCCCGCCAGCACCGCAAGCAGCAAACTGAGGGAGACCAGGGTCCAAACCACCCACTCCAAGGCCTCAGCTCTTCGAACTTCCTCGTTAACCGCCTTTAGGCTGGTCGAGAAATTCTCAAACCAATCTCTTTCGGGACTTGCGTCTAAGAAAGCTGTAGGCGCGACCCTTGCTCTTCTCTTCATTGCGATACCCTCACGCCGTTTTCCGGCCTGTCGTTGTGGTGAGAAACTTCTTTTGGGAAGCCTGTTGGCCTGCCCGGTTGGGGTACTCTGCAGCAATTCTTGTTCCAGAAGAGAGCTTACTTGTAAGACACGCGTTGTCAATTAGTTAAAATGAAGGCGCGCTTGCCGGCAAGAGGAAGTGTAACAGAGTGGTGACAAAACACCGTTAAGGTGTTACCGCATCCTGACAATCATCACTTTCATTTCCCTACTTCGGTTTTAACCTCGTCAACGTGGAGCACTTTGTGGATGGTACCGGTTTGTCCCGGGGACAGGACAATTTTCTGCGACTGGAATCCTTGGTGCTCGCACCAGAAGTTGAGCAGATAAGCTCCCGCGGGAACGTTCCGAATGTGGAAGGCGCCTTTCTTATCAGTCCGTGCGTAATAGGGTGTGTCGAGCACCACGACGAAGGCCAACATTTCGGGATGGACGTTGCACAGGACCTTCACCACGCCGGGACGGTCGAAAGCAACCTTTCGTGCCGTGCCGGGGGGAAATGTGCCCAGGTTAAACATGCGTGCTTCTGAAGGCGAGTACACGTTATGGTAAACAGGGTCGCTATTGGGGAAGGAAACGGTTGCTCCTCTGGGGATGGGTAACACACGCGGGGTAAAGCGCAGTTGGCGCTGGTCTATGGTAAATGGATTCTTGGGAGGCTGAGGTCTCGCAATTCCAGCCGCCGTTAGAAAAACGACGACATTTTCAGAGGCTTCACCTGGTCTGCAAACCGCAGTGCCTGCGATTCCGCCCGGCACCTCTACGGCCGCTACAAGGAGTAGCAATAGTGATGACATGCTCACGGATCTACCTTCATCTTTCACCAGGTCCACAAATAAGGTCCCTGGCCAGCGTTGCCTCTTGAACGTGAAGAAGGGCGAGACATCTTCAGGCTCAGTTTTTAAACGTAGACGACGTAATTTGATACTTGCTCATCAGCCGGTGGTAGGCAGGACGGCTTAGCCCCGAAAGTCGCGCGGCTTCGGTTACATTGCCTGCAGTATGGCTCAGCATTCTTGCCACGTACTTCCGTTCGAAGTCTTCGATGATTTCCCGTTTGGCACGTGCAAAGTCGCTGCTGCTCGTCACAGTTTCTTTTTCCTCCACCGCTGCCAAAATCGAAGGGGGCAAATCTTCCGGAACAATATGGGTCGATTCAGTTAACGTACAAGCCCTCTCGATAGCGTGACGCAGTTCCCGCACGTTTCCCGGCCAGTCGTATGATTCAAGGATTAACAGGGCAGCAGCTGAAATACCTTCCAAGCGCTTGGATACTTTCGACCGAAATGATTCAAAGAAATGAGTAGCCAAAAGATGAACGTCTCCTTGTCGCTCCCGGAGCGGTGGCGCATCAATCCGAACCACATTGATGCGGTAATAAAGATCCTCTCGAAAAGATCCGTGGTTCACCATGGTTTCAAGATCCCGGTGAGTAGCACACAGAAGACGAATATCGAAAGGCCGCTCCTGGTCTCCTCCCAAGCGCCGCACGCAACCTTCTTGAAGGGCTCTTAAGAGCTTGACCTGAAGGTTTAGGGGCATTTCCCCAATTTCATCCAGCATCAGGGTTCCGCCCGACGCAACCTCCAATAAGCCCCTTTTGGTCTGTACGGCTCCGGTGAAGGCGCCCTTTTCGTACCCAAAGAGCTCCCCTTCCAATAACGGCTCCGGCAGAGAAGCACAATCGACCGCCAGAAACATTTTTTCTCGTCGCCGGCTATTCGCATGAATGGTGCGGGCGAAGAGTTCTTTACCGGTGCCGCTCTCGCCGCAAATCAACACGGGAATTTCGACTTCACTTACTTTGCGAAGTTTGATCAAAGCTTCCTGCAAAACGGGGCTTTTGCCCACGATCTTTCCCACTTGAAATGATTCTTGCAAGCCTCTTTGGAGTCTCTGGTTCTCGTCCTGAAGCGCTTTGAAACGCAAGGCACGTTCCACCACCAGAATCAGTTCGTCCATCTTGAAAGGCTTACGGAGGAAGTCGAAAGCCCCGCCGCGAACCGCTTGAATGGCGCTTTCAACAGAAGCGAAGGCGGTAATGAATATGATCAGTTGATCTTTACGTATCTGAAGAAGACGCTTCATCACTTCCATTCCGTCCATGTCGGGCATCTTCAGATCGATGATCGCCAGGTCGTAATGATGCTGCTGGCACAGCGACAACGCCGCTTCTCCACGTTCCGCCGTATCCGCCTTGTAGGAATGCAAGGAGAATATTTTCCGGCAGGTTTCCAACATATCCTTCTCGTCGTCAATGACAAGAATTCTGGCTAAGGAAGGATCGGTCATGTCGTTTGGATGTTTTCAATAACGGGCAATTTAATCGTAAAGCGCGAACCCTCGCCCTTCACGCTGTCCACCGAGATTTCGCCTCCATGATCCCGCACAATGCGGTAACTCACCGACAGGCCCAACCCGGTTCCGCCTTCTTTGGTCGTAAAGAATGGGTCAAAAATGTTTTTCAGGTGACCTGACGAAATTCCCATTCCTTTGTCCTGGACAGCTACTTCCACCATTGACCGCGTCGAGTCGTAGCTGGTTTGCAGATGAATCGTCCCGCCTGCATTAGAAGCATCAATGGCATTATTAACCAGATTCACGAAAACCTGTTGCAGTTGATGCGCATCTACCGACAGCATCGGCAAAGGAGATAATTCCTTGCTGAGGATCAAATTCTGAGACGTGATACGCGGCAGCACGAGCTCCACTGTTCCAGTCAAGAGCGCATTGATGTCATGGAGTTCACGGTTGAGCTTGTGAACTCGTGCAAAGTCTAATAACTCAGAGATAATCCGTGCGGTCCGTGTGGCGTTGCGCTGAATGACTTCGATATCCTCGACAAACTCATCCGCTTTCCGCAGCTTTGCCATGGCGCTCAGGTAGTCGGAACGTCCCAGGATAATTCCCATCGGATTGTTAATTTCGTGCGCGACGGCGCCCGCCATTTCGCCTAGAGCGGCCAGCTTGGCGGCTTGAAACAATTGCTTATGAGTTTCCTCAATTTCCTGGTACTGCTTACGAATGGTGGCATCGGCCTGCGTCACGATGATGCCGACTAGAATACTGCTAAAGATCACGATGGTGGTGAAAGCGGAAAAGATGATCATGATCTGATGCGCTATTCTCTTGTTCATCACCGTGAGAGATTCTTTCAGCTCAATCCAACCTGTGATTTCATCAGCGCCGTATATGGGCATGCTCAGCCTGAGCACGTTGCCCTCGATGGTCGGCTCAAATTTACCAGGGCGATTCTTGACAAGGCCTCCCGCATCAACAAAGAGACGGCTGTAAACGATACCGTCGGGATTGATCGTTGTATTCAGTTGATGGTTGTTCAAGTTGATGGCTACCGACCTCAGGTCCGGCAATTTCCCAAAATCGGCAACAATTTTTTTTGTGATTTCAGGGTTGCGCAGAATCTCTTGACTGCCCTGGCCCTCGCCATCGAAGTACATCACATGGCCGCGCAGATATTCCATCAGTTCAGCGGCTTCACGTGCCGCGAACTCAGCGTATTCTCGCCTCTCCATCCCCGTAATCAGCAAAATGACAAATCCGGCCAGTAAAACAAAGGTGAGATTAAGGCGCACAAATGCTTTGACGAATAAATCTTGTGTATCTACTTCGATAAAGTGCGCGCAAGCGATCAGCGAGCCGAGAAAGGCAGCATGCTGAACCGCCCATAAAAAGACGCCATAGCCGCCGCTGGGATAATTTTCTGAAAAGAAGAAGAAGAAAAGACTAAAACTAAACACGAGTCCAAAGAACATGAGGAAAAGAAGATTGCGGGACGCCTGAACCCCCGTTCTAACCAATGAGATGAAAATCAAAACTAAAAGAATGGCCAGCCAGAGCCAATGAGCTGACTGAACTTCTTCACGCCTGGCCGCGTGCCAAAGTAGATCGATCAAACCCAGCAGAGCCCCTATTATCAGCAGAAACGCTGGAGTGCTTTTAAGCGATGCGGGAGGGTTAAAGGCTGATCCGAGCAACAAACTTGCCAGCAAGAAAAATACAAAAGCGACATTCTCAGGATTTTCGCGAAAAAGCTTTTCATGGAAGTAAAAGTCATAAAAACCGACCGAGGAACACAGGAAGAAAGCAAACCCCAGAGCCGCAATTGCGGCCAGCAACAAGATCAGTCGCTTACTTGAGCGCAAGGCGGGGTTCTTATACAGAGCCCACATGAGCCCAAACATCAAAAGCCCGCACAGGATAGACTCCAAGGAGTAAAACACAAAGACGTTCTCTGGAGTCGTCTGAAGCATGATTTCGCTGGCGGTCTCTTGTGTAGGCATGCAAAAGCTCAACGCGCGTGACGGGCCAGGAGGGAGCACCTGCCGTCTCAATGCCTCAGTCCCTAAGCATTTTGGCGACAATTGTCAACCGGAATTGCGACGCGTGATTGACATTTGAGTCAGTAAGGTAAGTCAAGAATCAACATAGAACGAGGCGGGAGCCGAAGGGCGGCAATCATCAGCGGATTCGAACCGAACTACGATTGAGCTGAAGTTTGGCGATTCGAGGGAGTCGTGGGGGCATGCTATCCTGAAGGTGGGCCCGGTTGCCGGTGTCAGCGTTTTTAGTTTCTCTTTTCATCGAGAATGGTCCCGCATACTCGTCAGCGTGATGTGCTCACACACATTGATTCCCAAGAGTTAGTAGATCTAGCCCTCTCCTTATCCAACATTGACAGCCCCCCGGGGAGGGAAAAACCGGTAGCCGACCACATTTACGAATGGCTGAGGCGGAAAGGATTTGAGGCACATCAAGTGGGCCTGCTGCCTGAGCGCCCCAACGTCGTCGGTCGCCTCAAAGGGCGCGGCGATGGGCCTTCCCTCATTCTTAACGCTCATATGGATACCGCCTGGGGCCCTGAAGAGCGAAAGTGGATGCATGAGCCCGATCATCCTTTCTACACCACGGCCTGGCGAGAAGGGGAGGTGCTCGTTGGCAATGGCCTTGTCAATGACAAGGGTCCGCTGGCTTGCTGTCTGGCTGCAGCTAAGGCGATAAAAGAAGCGGGCGTAGAGCTAAGCGGCGATTTGATTGTCACTGCCGTCTGCGGAGAGATCGGTCAGGAACCGGTCGATGAATTCGCCGCGCCGACATACCTTTCAAAGGAAACGGGTACGCGTTATTTGGTCGAACACGGCGTTATCGGCGATCTTGCTTTGGTCGCAGAGGCGACCAGTTTTGGCGTGACCTGGGTCGAAGCGGGGAAGGCGTTTTTTAAGATCACTGTGCTTGGAGATCGATCTCGATACACCCCGTACGTCGATCACCCGGAGAATCCTGCCGAAAATTGTAACGCGCTCGTTCGTATGCTTCCGGTTGTCTCCCGACTCGAGGAGTGGGCACGCCGTTATTGCCGCGACCACACTTACAGCTTTCGTGGAGGCACCTGCGTTCCTCAAGTCAGCCTGGGTGCAGTACGCGGGGGACAGCCTTACATTCCCATTGTCACGGCAGAGCGTGCCTATCTCTACCTTAACGTCAGGCTGACGCCCGCTCCGACGGCGATGCAAGTACATGAGGAACTGATCAGGGAATTGGAGAGCACGGGAGTCCCCACCAATGTCGAGTGCACTCTTTATCGCAGAGGCTATGAGGCGCAAGGAGTGGAGCCCCTGCTGGAAGCTGTTCAGGCTGCCCACCAAGCTGAGTTTGAAACTGAATTACCGCCGGTCTCTGCCCCGCTCTGCAGCATGTGGAGGGATACGAATCCATTCAATGAGCTAGGCATTCCCGCAGTAACGTATGGTCCGGGAGGAGGTGTGGGAGGCGGGATGTTCCAGGTCAAAATCGACGACCTGGTGCATGCTGCACGAATCTACGCTCTGGTGGCGCTTGATCTCTGTGGCCGCTCACGAAAATGACCGCCTACGGCGCACCGCCGTAACGGTGTGGAACCGTAAAGACTGTTCCCGCCAAGTCGTTTTACTACGACTCCAAGGAAAACGCGTAGTGTTCAAATCGGGGCATCAAGGTTAGAATGACGGCACGGTGAAGATTGCCATTCTGGGTGCCGGCCCCGCCGGCCTCACTGCCGCCAAGCTGCTCACGGATCTCGGCCAACCCTGCGAAGTCTTCGAACGCGATCGTCAAGTCGGCGGATTGGCCAAAACGCCGGTTTACAAGGGCTATCGCGTCGACATTGGGGGGCATCGTTTCTTCACTAAAATCCCATGGGTGAATGCGTTTTGGAAAGAAATCCTCGGAGAAGATTTTCTTGAGGTTCCGCGGCTCTCGCGAATTTATTACGATGGCCGGTTTTACCACTACCCGCTGCGCGGATGGGACACACTCAAGAATTTGGGAATCGAACGCAGCCTGCTCTCCCTCCTCAGCTACCTGAAAGCTCAGGCCTTTCCCCGTCCTAACGAGGAAACTCTTGAAGACTATATCGTCAATCGCTTTGGATACCGGCTCTACCGAACTTTCTTTAAATCGTATACGGAAAAGGTCTGGGGAATTCCCTGCCGCGAAATTCGCTCAGAATGGGCCGCCCAGAGAATCAGAGGTCTTTCGTTTGTTTCGGCAGCGCTCAACAGCATCGGCCTTGGAAATAAACAGCTAAAGACCCTTATCGACGAGTTTAACTATCCACGGCTGGGAGCGGGGATGCTCTGGGAAAGGGTGCAGCAGCTCGTGCAGTCGCGCGGCGCTCACGTGCACCTGGCTACACCGGCCATTCGTCTACTGCGGGATGGTTCCCGAATCGTGGAAGTGGAAGTGGGAACCCATCTGGGAAGAAGGACAGTGATGGCCACCCATTTTCTTTCCAGCCTTCCTTTGAGGAACTTGATCCATATGCTAGACCCCCCTGCTCCTCTTCCGGTGCGGCAGGCCGCGCAGCGGCTGCGTTACAGAGACTTCATCACGGTAAATTTGGTGATTCGAAGAGAAGTTGTTTTTCCAGACAACTGGATTTACATTCACAACCCCGGAACTAAAGTAGCGCGCATCCAGAATTACAAGAATTGGAGTTCCCATATGGTTCCCGAGCCCGGCACGACTTCCCTGGGACTGGAATTCTTTTGCTTCGAAGGGGACGAGTTGTGGTCGCGGTCGGATGCAGAATTGATCGAGCTGGCTAAAAAAGAACTCCGCATCCTGAAGCTGGCCGGCCATGGGGAAGCCGCAGAAGGCTGCGTCTTCAGGGAAACTCAGGCTTATCCGATGTACAACCTGGGGTTTCGAGAGGATCTGGCGATGATTCGCGGCTACCTGAGCCAGTTCCAAAACCTGCAAACCATGGGTCGTAATGGCCTGCACCGGTATAACAATCAAGACCACTCCATGTTCTGCGCTCGCCTGGCGGTGGACAATTTGCTGGGTGCATCCCACAACCTCTGGGATGTCAATGTCGATGACGAGTACCTGGAGGAAGTGAGAGCTGGAGAAGCTACCGCTTAGGCTGCCGGGGATGCTCATGCAAGCAATTTCGCCGAGGTGCACTTGACTGATCACCCGACCGAGAATCGCTTCTGTCTGGGCCTGATCGGCTTTGGACGCCTGGCACAGGATTTTTATTTCCCAGTCTTAAGGAAATTGAAATGCCTTCCCGTGGCGGTGGCCGATCCCGCTCCCGAATCAAGGAAAATGAGCGGACTTCTTCTACCCCGAGCGCGTGTTTATACCTCCTGGAGAGAGATGCTTGAAGGGGAGGAGCTTGACGCGATGCTGGTCGCCTCCCCTCCCTCTACCCACCTGGAGATCTGGAAAAAAGCCTGCTCATTAAAACTCCCCGTCTTTATGGAAAAGCCCTTCCTGCTTCCAGGTCAGCTTTCAGAGGTGGAATGGGAGGGCGTTCATTCCTTAGTAATGATTGACTTCTGCCGCCGATTCTGGCCCGTCTATCAGCAGGTCAAGAACATCCTCCTCTCCGGGGAAATCGGGCTGCCTCAAAGAGCGGAGTTCAGGATGGGGGTCAACCTTGAAAAATGGTCGCCGGTAAGCTCGTACCGGGAGAACTCTTCGGAAGGAGGAGTGCTTTGCGACCTGGGAAGTCATGCCGTGGATCTTTTATGGGAGATTTTCTCTTGGGGGGAAAAGGATGGGGACGCGGAGATCCAGACGTGGGAACTGGAGATGTCCCATGCATTTCTTAGCCTCTGGTTTTCCAAGGGAGTCCGATGCGACGTTCACGTCTCTTATGGCCCAGGGGAACACGAGTGTCTTCGCATTGAAGGTACCCTGGGGACGCTGAGTGTCCCTCATCCCTGCATGGCTTTGCGGGAAGGAAAGGGAGCCCTTGGCCGAGAGAGCCTTCGCCTGCTTTCCAGTTCGATAGGCAAGTCGCTTCAGAGCGTGCTGCGGTGGCGTTCGGTGTTGAGGGCTTGCAACTTCTCCGCCATGAGCCATTTTCTATCTCTCCTCAGCGGCGGGCAGACATGGGTTTGTGGTCTGGAGTCCGGCATTCTCAACACTCGCAGCCTGGCGGCCGCCCAGTTGTCCAAGGCAGCCGGTCGCCGGGTGCGCCTGTCAGAAGTTACTGCCGGCTTGAGTCGATCACACCGATGACGAGCCTTACGAAGCGGACGCGCCTGGCGATGATCGGGATCGATGCCGCCGACCTCGCATTCATTCACGGGCACCGCACCCATTTGCCCGCATTCCGAAGAATCCTCTCTTCGCCGTTGCTTCAAGAGTTTCCATCCACGGCGAAATGGCTGTCGGGGTCCGTGTGGCCGACCTTTTATACCGGGAAGTTGCCTGGGGAGCACGGAATCTATCACCATCTCCAGTGGGATCCTCAAACCATGCGCCTGCGCAGGGTCGCAGCCGATTGGCTTTATGCCGAGCCCTTTTGGATGGAACTGGAGAGAAAAGGAATCCGAACCGTTATCGTGGATGTGCCCATGACCATGCCCCGCCCCTTCTCGGGGATCGAGGTGACCAATTGGGGCTCGCATGATCAACTGGGGCTATTTCACGTCCACCCGCCTGACCTGGGCCGGGAACTGAGGCGCAATTTTGGAAAGCACCATCCCATGGGTTGGGAGATCCCGGTTCGAAAGGCTCGAAAAGAGCTACTCTCGATTCGCGATCGTTTAATTGAAGGTGCACAGAAAAAATTTAAGCTGTGTCGCTGGCTGGCCAGGACGAGGGAATGGGATTTCCTGCTGGCTGTGCTCGGCGAAACGCATCGCGGGGGCCACATCCTGTTTCCCGAGGAGGGGGAGAGCCCAATTCCGGAAAACGCCTTGCTGGACGTCTACCGCGCCGTTGACCGCGCGTTGGATTCCCTTTTCAAGTCATTCGATTTGGACCGCACCGCCCTTTTCTTTTTCGCCCTTCACGGAATGGAGCGAAACAGGTCTCAGGAACATTTTCTTCCCCCCGTTATGGACCGTATCAATGCGAGATTTTTTGGCGCGGCGGAGGGGGAAGCCAAGCCGGAGGCGTCCCAACAACGAAGCCTGACCCGGTTTCTCAGGGAGAACGTGTCTCCCGGCCTTCAAAACTGGGTGGCCCGCCATGTTCCTGTGCAGGTCCGAGATCACGTCGTGAGCCGTGCCGTGACCGGCGGCCGCAACTGGCCTCGAACTCCCGGCTTTCCCCTGCTTGCCGATCTGCAAGGATATATTCGCTGGAACATCAAAGGGAGAGAAGCGCAGGGAATTCTGGAGAAAGGAAGTCCGGCGTGCATGCTTTACACTTCCTTGCTGCGGCAGTGTTTGGAGAGCCTGAGAATTGCCGGCACGGACGTTTTCCTGGTAGAAGATGTCAAATGCGGTCGGGAGTTCTTCCACGGCCGGCGGCTTGATTACCTTCCCGATTTCATCGTGACGTGGAGAGAGACCCGGCAGGCTGAGGAAATTGATTCCCCCATCCTGGGGAGACTCCGTGTCCCGCCGGCCACGGGACGAAGTGGAAATCACCGGCCCATGGGTTTTTTTAGCGCATTTTTGCCAACCGGACATCTCTGGAGACCGCGTCGTCTGGCGGGCATTGACGATCTAGCCAAAGAAGTAAAGGTGTTTTTCGAGGGCGATAAAAGGGGATGATGCAAGAATCCAGGGCTCCTGCCGTGAGCGTGATTGTCCCCGGATTCAATTCCAGTTCCACCTTGGAAGCCTGTTTGCGCGCCATCAGAAATCAGGTGTGCCGGTGCAGCTTTGAGCTGATCTATGTTGATGACGCTTCCGACGACGACTCTGTTGCCATTGCCGAGAAGTGGGCGGATCGCGTTATCAAGCTGAGTGATTCCAGCGGCCCGTCCTTGGCCAGAAACGCGGGAGCGCAAGCTGCGAGGGGACAAGTACTCCTTTTCATCGATTCTGACATCGAGATTCGAGAGGACACCGTCCACAAACTTCTAAACGTTTTAGATCAGAATCCTCAAGTCCGGGCCGTCTTTGGTTCCTACGATTCTCTTCCCCGTGCGCCTTCACTGGTCTCCCAATATCGGAATCTGCTTCATCATTACATCCACCAGGAAAGCAGCGTGGAGGCAGAGACTTTCTGGGCAGGTTGCGGCGCGGTCTACCGTAAGATTTTTGACGAGCTGGGCGGTTTTGGCCGCTGGCCTATGGAAGACGTCGAGTTTGGCTATCGTCTTCGCGCCAAGGGCTTTGCCATTCAACTGGAGAAGCGGATTCAAGTAAAGCACCTGAAGCGCTGGACGCTCGCGAACATGATTCGGACAGACCTGTGCCACCGGGGCATTCCGTGGGTGCGGTTGCTTTTCAAGTACCAACGATGGACTCGATCCGCGGGGAATCTCAACTTGAGAGTGGTAGATTTTGCAAGCGCAGGCCTGCTTTTTCTCATCCTCTTGCTGATCCTCGCTTCTTTCTGGGATTCTTCCCTTTTGTTTTGGGCCGGACTTGTCTTTACCCTGGTCCTGCTGTTGAATTTGCGGACCTATCTGTACTTTGCAAGAATCCGCAGCTTCATGTTTGCCCTTCGTGTCGTACCCCTGCACGCGACTTATCACTTGGTCTGCGGCTTGGCCGCTATCGCCGGGTCTTTCCTGTATTTGATTTTCGAAAAGCATCGCTCACAGGATCATTTCTGAGATTTTCGTTACAACGTGGTTGACGACTTCCCAGGGAGAACGATCATAAACCAGGCCGGGAAAGATCCCTCCCACCCTTCCCCAAATGAGGCCGTAAACTGCGGCGGCCTTGAAGATGTTTCCCCTGGGTTTGCGTCCTTCAATCCGACTACCAGGAGAGGCAGAATGGGAACCAGATAGCGGGCCGAAAATCCAGTTCTACCTTCCCAGCCGGTAAGGAAGGCGTGAACGGCAAAGAAACCCCCTGCTGGGCAATATCGCCGCCATCTTCCACTGCAGCAGACCCCAGGCAAGGTAGGGAAAGAAGGCAAGAAGGCCGCTCTACGGATCCAAGATCAATCCAAGCGTTCCTTCCGGGTTTAAGGTGAAGCTTCCCCCGGCGGGTTGGCCGGCATGCCAATGCTGGGCAAAATGTAACAGACTGAAGTGGTCTGCGTCGCGATACAGATACAGGATCCCCGCCAATCAACTTCCCAGGATTTTAACCCTGCTGTAAAGAATCTATCCTCGAGAAGATCGTCATAGAAAGGATCCAAGCCCTTAATGCCTATTACATGAACGAGATGATCCTCGGGTCTCATCGGAAACCGAGATTGTAATCAAGATGGCAGAAGGCCGGATTTCTGAGGTCCTGAAGGTTGAAGATCACACCAGGAAACTGGCGAGTCTAGGCCATTCACGATTTCGAGAGAGTGCAGCTGGAAAGGCTGCAGGAACAAATCCAGAGGGGAAGCGAAAAAGAGCACGCGCTGGACCTAAAGAAAGACTCGACCCGCAAGAAAATTTACAGCAAGAGCCGGACTTGAATCTTCGAGAGTACTGAAGAATCAGTGTGGGTCCAGACTGTTTTCCGAGGCTTCTCGCCTGGCCATAGTAGGAGAAGGGCGCTCAGCACTAGGCAGAAAATCCGAAAATCGAAATCGGGAGAGAGGATCTTGCCTTTTGAATCCACTTATTTACACAGACCGCAACATTGGCAGCAAAGTTCGTTTGGAGAAATTGTAAGCGGCAGTATTATTCAATTCAACATAATGCTGACCAGAACATGGAATCCGGTGATATCCATGCAATCCCGTGCGGTTGAACTTCGTCTCAAAAAGGGGGAAGGGCTATGAAGCTCACTCTGTACACAATTATTTCAATGTTTCTTCTGATGCCGCCGATGTTATGCGCACAAACAACAAGCGGCACAATCTTCGGAAGTGTTAGAGATGCATCAGGTCTTGTGACTCCTGGTGTAAGCGTTACCGCCACCCACATCGGTACTGCGACTGAACGTGCCATAATCACCGACGATGCTGGTCGATTCAGGCTTGCTAGTCTGCCCTTGGGCGAGTATCAGCTCAAAGCTGAACTCCCGGGCTTTAAAGCTGAAGTTCGTACCGGAATTCTTGTCACGATTGGGAGTGAGATCAAGGTCGACTTTACTCTGGTAGTCGGAGAGGTAAGCGAAGAGATGACAATCAGCGCCAATCCGCCGGCAGTCGAAACAACCACCGGCACATTGGCCGGTTTGGTTTACGAAGACAAAATTAAAAGTATGCCGTTAAACGGACGCAGCTTTCAGCAACTTGCTTTGCTGGAGCCAGGCGTGACCATGGCAGCAAAATCCACCGGAAATTCTTTTTATGGGGGGAAGGGAACGCGGATCGCAACTAGCGGGACGAAGCCTTACTTTGGTGTGTTCCTGCTGGATGGTAGCGAGATCAACGACGCCCAGGATAATCCCCCGAATGGCGTGGCCGGCCAGATGTTGGGAGTTGAGGCCATACGGGAGTTTAAGGTACTGACCAGCAATTACGACGCCGAGTACTCACGCAGCGCGGGATCCGTCATTAGTGTAGTGACTAAATCAGGTACGAACGACTTACACGGCAGCCTTTACGAGTTCCACCGCAACAGCGCCTTGGATGCTCGCAATTTTTTTGATCGCAGCCAGCCCTCATTTAAACGCAATCAGTTTGGGTTCGAATTTGACGGGCCTATTGTGCGAGACAAAACTTTCTTCCTCCTCAACTATGAAGGCTTGCGAGAAGGACTTGGGCGAACATTAACCGCTTTTGTCCCTGATGCTGAAGCTCGCAAAGGGATTCTTCCTGGTCAGGCGCCTTTTTCCATAAACAAGGCTATTGTTCCCTACCTAGCAGTAATACCGCTACCTAATGGTCCAGCGGTTGGTCCCGGAACAGGTACTTATGTCTACAGTCCCACGGATGTTACGCGCGAAAACATGTACACAGCCAAACTCGACCACAAGTTGTCAAACAAGTATTGGCTGATCTTTCGTTATCGGCTTGATGAAGGAAACGTGATCACCACCAAAGATCCGATTTTTGGGGATACTTATTTTGTCCGCATGCACAATGCAGTCTTAGAAGAACGCAGCGTTTTCACCAGCAATGTACTCAATACTTTTCGGCTCAGTCTTAACCGACCACTCACCGGCCAAGGCGGACACCCGAAAATGCCGCTGGATGCTTCTTTGCAGCCGATCCCCGGCTCAGGACAGTTTTGGAGTACTTTGGAAGTGCCTGGCGTTTCGATCACCGGTCAGCAAGAAACTGTCAAGCTACAGCATAATGCTTTTCAGATTTCAAACGATACTGCCTTCACACGAGGCGCACACCAATTGAAATGGGGAGTTCTGGCGCGATTCTTGAGAATTCGCGACGAGAGTCGAGTTCGTATTGGTGGGCGATTTAGATTTGCTTCATTATTTGACTTCTTAACTAATCGAACTCTGGATCTTCAGACGCTGAAACCACCCGTCGATCCGTTACGATATGAGCGACAAAATCTTTTTGGACTTTATTTACAGGATGATCTTCGCGTTCTGCCGAGGCTGACACTGAACCTCGGCCTGCGCTACGAATTTACGAATGTTCCTACCGAAGAAGATGGGAAGATGATGAATCTTAGGAATCTAATGGATTCCACTGTAATCACAACGGAACCTTTGTATGACAACCCTTCCTATCGAAATTTCGCCCCGCGTTTTGGACTCGCGTGGGATGTTTTCGGAGATAGCCGAACAGTGGTACGGGGCGGAGCAGGTCTCTTTCATTATCAAATCACGACACGCATTTGGCAAAGATCGATGCAGAATGCTGCTCCTTATCGCACTCTGATCAGAGTCGTCGCCCCACCTTTTCCGATTACCTCATTGGATCAGCTAAATGTACCAGGGATTAACATCATAGATGCTTTAGAATTTGATGTGAAGACTCCCTACACCCTTCAGTGGAATCTGACCGTCGAAAGGGAAGCTTTTAGGCAGACCGTTATCCAGGTGGGCTACGTAGGCAATCGAGGTGTGCATTTGCCCATGCGTAGTGAACCCAATATTCCTATTCCACAAGTACAATCAGACGGTAGAAAATTTTTCCCTGCTGGTGCGCCCCGTCGCAACCCCAATTTTTCCACGATCACATTAACCAGCACTGGAGGTAATTCGTTCTACCACTCATTAAGAGCGAGTGTTCAGCGAAGATTTATAGAAGGACTTCAAATTCAGGCCAGCTACACTTTCTCGAAAGTAATAGATGAGGCCAAGGACACGGTTGAGCAGGCGTTCGGTGGTTCACCCATGCGCCCACAAGATCCTTTTAACCGCAGGGCGGATCGCGGTTTATCAGAAATAGATGTGAGAAACAACTTTGTCGCTAACTGGTCTTATGAACTTCCCTTTGGTGACGGAACCAGCGGAGTTGAAGCACAACTACTAAGAGGCTGGACTTTAAGTGGAATTCTAACAATCGCAGACGGTAGTCCATTTTCTGTCTGGATTCCTTTCGATAGAGCTAGATCTCAAGACTTTTTTGGCTTGAGACCTAATCTTCGACCTGGATCCAGCAATAATCCTATTTTGGGAAGACCCGATGCCTACTTCGATATTAGTGCTTTTCAACTCCAGGAGCCGGGATATTTTGGAAATCTGGGTCGGAACACATTGATCGGGCCGGGATTAGCTAATTTAGATCTTTCGGTTAGTAAAGACTTCCCACTGAGAGAGGAACTGAAAATGGAGTTCAGGGTTGAGATTTTTAATGCCCTCAATCGATCTAATTTCGATGCGCCCTTGATTCTTGGGCAACCAATACCTGTGCCAGTCTTCACGCCTTTTGGACCCATTCCATCTTCAGCTAGGTTGACCCAAACCACCACTACCGCACGTCAAATTCAATTCGCTTTGAAGATCCTGTTCTAATAAATGCGGAATTCTCGGTTTAATGAACTTTGAGGAAGCATGATGCAACAAGAGACAAGATGGTTCAAAAGTGTTCGGCGGGCACTCGGCTTTGTCGGTTTTTTGCTCGGGACATTTAGCTATTTGTTAGCCACTTCACAAGAGAGTATCCCCACTGAGGTTTTGGCATATGCCGATATAGTTTTTTACAACGGCCGCATTCTCACTGTTGACGACGAGTTCAGTGTGGCACAAGCCTTGGCAATCCGCGACGGGAAAATACTTGCCGTTGGTGACGATAGCAGGATTCTGAAAATGTCGGGTCCTGCGACAAAAAAATTTGATCTGGTGGGACGCACCGTGATTCCCGGAATGGTGGAGATCCATACCGGTTTTTTTCTCGGTCAGGGACCTGCCGATCCACGCGGGCCTTTAGGAGCTGTTCAAGTTGATCTTTCAAATTTAGAAAAGGGGTTGGAGTCAATTCAGAAAGCTGCGGTAGAAAAAAAAACAGGCGAATGGCTCTTCATCTACTGCACTCCTCATGAGAACGTAAACAAACTAACCTTAGAAGGTTTGGATCAAGCCGTTCCTAATAATCCTCTGGTCATCACTCCCCATAGTGCAGATCTAAGCGTGATCAACAGCCAAACCATTCGATTATTGCCCGCAAACATCGATACCACTCCTGGATTTGTAAAAAACGCTGAAGGCAAGTTTACGGGTTTTCTTACAGGTTGGGCTGGCGGTGTGCTGAGGTATGAAACGGTTCCATGGCCAGATCTGGACCAGTTGCTTCCGCAACAAGAGGACTTGTTGCGCTATGCAGCCAGTTGGGGATTATCTACTTTGGGTGGTCGATACAGCGGACAAAGCTTGACGATGATTCGCAAGCTTCAAGATCAAAAAAAACTATCACTCCGGATCCGAGCGGTCCTTGAGCTTTACCTTAATCCAATATTGGACCGCATGCTGATGCGTTTTGGGAACCTGACCGGTTTGGGTGACGAGTGGTTTCGAATAACCGGAGGTACTGTAGTCCCTCCTGATGGCAACGAGCGATGGGGAACCGCGTATACTTTAAAACGCAAACTAAAGTTTGTGGAAGGCGATAATAAAGGACCATTTGGTCCCTTCACTTGGCGAGAGGGGGTTCACCCCCAAGATGATTGGAGGCAGAAGAGCGATTACCGAAGCATCATAACTGCCAACCGTTTCGGGTGGAATATTACTGAAATCCACGCGAAAGGTGATGCCGCATTTGAAGAGTTGCTGAACGCCTACAGAGATGCCGATCAGGTCAATTCGATCAAAGGGCGTCGCTTTGGTGCAGTCCATAATTTGATGCGCACGCCGGAGCAGATAAAAGAAGCAGCTAAGTACCAATTGCATCTTTCAGTTGGAATGGACATGTTGTTCTTGAGCCGTGATTCAACTGATGCATTAAAGCACCAGTATGGAGCGGACGCTGTCCACAGAATGCTTCCAGTCAAAAGTATGATAGATGCAGGTCTTGAGCCGACACTTGAACATCCCTATTTGGCTGAACGCCTACCTAATGCTTACATGACAATGATTGAGACCTTAGTAACAAGAGAAAATCAGGAGACAGGAGAAATATGGGGTCCTGATCAAAAAATCACACGGGAGCAGGCTCTGCGAATGGCGACGATATGGCCGGCGCGTTATCACGGTAGTGAACATGAGATCGGCTCGCTCGAGCCAGGAAAATTAGCGGATTTAGTAATTCTAGGTGGAGATTTTTTAAAAGTAGCGGACAACGAGCTTCACACGATCCCAGTATTGGTGACCATCGTAGGCGGCAAAGTTGCGTATGACCGCGATGCGCTTCTTGGACAAAGAATCACGCCGAGCAGCAGTCTTATTTCGAAGCGCTAAATACAGTGCAGTACCCTTTCGAGTGTTCCAAGGAGTGTGACCGCGCATTCTAGATCCGGGTACCCTGTGAGCAACCTTAACGACAAGAAGTGTTGGGACTGATCAACATCAGTTAAAAAGAGGTCGTGGAATGAGAAAGAGGATCCTGACAATTGCCTTTTTTATTTGTGTGGTGGCTGTGGTGCTTTACATTGATAGAACTGCCCGTGTCAAAAAAGAAGAAGAATTGGGCTACCCCCCACCGCTCTATCCAAAGTACCTCATTAAAGAACCTTCTTCAGAAGAGTTGATAATGATGACCAGAGGTTTAGCACGTCAGACTGAAACAAGAAGCGGTCGGTTGGGAGTGCTGGAACAAGGTGAAAGAGGGCTTATTGTGATTAGTGCTCGCCAGGACCAGAGGATTATGCAGGCGGTGAAGAAAGCTTTGAGGGAAAGAGGTGCTGACGCCGATTGGATTTACGACTACGAACTGCTGATGTTGGAATTCAAATTGAGCGAAGAACAAGCCAAACAAAAGCTAGATGTCGGCAGGCTGGGAGCCAGGATAGGAACAATGTTCTCAGAAGGCGTGATGGAAGCTCTGCTTTTTCTGCCGCATAAATTTTTCCACGATATTTTAAATACTGTCTCTGAGGCGAATATAGAAAATGTGAACCGTCGTGAAGACAATGTGCAGTTGCTGGTTCCCGCCTTGAAATCTTATATGGATCAGCATCCAGAATATCGTTACACGTTTGTGAGTTTTTGGGCAGGTGGGCCGCTGATGCGAACCTTACGTGCCGCTTTGGGCGACCGATTTCAAATGGGTTGGCGCTACCCAAATATGAAAAGCCTCATGACTGAGAGCGTTGCATTTCCTGCAGACCTTTTCAGGGCGCTCGAAGATAAGCTCATGGAGGTGATCCCATGGATTGAAGAGGTAAAGATCACGGATCCGGAAGGAACCTACGTTCGCTTTTCTGTTACCGAAGAGGAGGCGAAAGCCTGGGCGAAAGGCGCTTATTTTGTAAATTATATAAAGATGTATCCTCTTCAGGCTACTCTGGATGCATACCGTTCTACAGAGCTTTCCCGAGGAGAAGAAAAACCACTTATAGTGGCTCCTTCATCGGAGGGGGTAATTGTTGGGACCGTAAATCACTCTGGAGTGTACTCAACAATGAAAGTGACCGTTCAAAATGGTTTAATCCAAAAAGTAGAGGGCGGAGGTCGAGTCGGAGAGGAACTGCGTTCCCTTTTAACTAACGAGACACTGCAAAAGGCACATTATCCTGGCTTACCTCATCCCGGTTTTCTTTTTCTTTTCCAGGGTAGCTATGCAGTCAATCCTAAGACGGTGCGTGACTATGACAATTTGCCGGATGTGGATCGGTCAGGAATTTTGACGTGGGGTTTCGGTGTAGATAGCTCTTTGCCAGAAGTCGCGCGTTTTGCGGCTAGTAACGATCTGCCCAATGCCCACGCGTTTCACATGCACAACTATTTTTCCACCTACGAAGTAAAACTTCGAGGTTCAAGAGAAACAGTCAAGTTGGTGGATAAGGGACAATTACGCGCCTTGAAGGATCCCGAAATCAAATCTCTCGCAAGCAAGTATGGGGATCCGGAGAAGATTTTGGCCGAAGATTTTATTCCCGCCGTGCCAGGCATCAACATTCCCGGAAATTATTGGGAGGATTACGGAAAAGATCCCATCAAGTATTATCAAAACGAGTGGAAAAAAATTGAAAGCGGTACCTACCCCTATTTGGTAGACAGACCTATACCGATATTTTAGAAATGCCGGCCTGCTCGAGCTTCTTCCATTAAAAAATGGGCACAACTCGTTTCATTCATTACATACCGGTGCTGGGCAGGAACGCATTCCTAACCTTTTTTGCAATCACCTCTCTCACAGTGTGGGTGCTAGTGACGACCAATGTGGTCACGAGATACGCAATAAAGGGCTACACAGAAGAACAGCTCAAGCAGCTGCATTGGGACGCCGTCATCTACCAATCACAAGATCTTGCTTTCCACGGAGACGTTAAAGGACGAATTTCAAAGATCAAGAACGTAGAGCGAGTTGAGACCCTGGGGCTCTTGCGGATGAGGTTAACACCAGCCAATGGGATTAGAATAGGGGGGAGGGTAAGTTCTGCGCCTTGGTTTTCCATAGTTTCAAGTTCTGATCCAGCTGTGCTTCCTTCCGAATTTAACCACGCATCTCCCAGAGACGATGGGAGCGCCACCCTCGTCATGTTCGGTCCTCAGAGTTTTGTGGGAGTCTATCTGGATCAGCTGCAAATAGGCAGCGAACTGAGTCTCACTCAAAAAAATCCTGAGGGTGATTTGCAAATCTTTTCTACGCGAATCCAAAAAGTAAGCCAGGTTGAAAGAGGAGAACTAGTTAAGTGGATTATTGGGCAGGTGGGGTCTACTGCATACGTTCCCCCTATGGGCCTGATCGCTGTAGTGTCTCCCGAGAGGTTGGACGCGGAAGTGGTGAGGTTGGAGCGCGCCTTCAAGGTATTGCGCACGGGTGCTGGGGTAGAAGAGGGAGGGGAAGTCGGGCAAGAAGGTCCGGCATACAGTCCCCAGATCATTCACCTGGTTTCACTACAACGTCGGGTCTTGTTTTCGGGCTGGGATCTCGAGGCTTCGTTAACAAGAGTGAGCAATGCGGTTGAGGAAGTTCGCGCTGAAGCAAGAAAAGTTAATTATAACGCCCTGGTGAACAGTGACCTGATGCTAACCCTCGAGAAGATGGTTGGGAACTCAGAAATGGTGGGCATTGTGGGTCTGCTTATCTCCATCCCCATTCTTTGGATGGTGTGGATATTGTCCAGAAGTCTAGCCGGACTGGTTTCTCTTAATGAACGTCGCACCATCGGCCTGATGCGGCTGCGCGGGGCTTCGGGAAGCGCTATTCGCTCTGCTCTTGCGTTCTCCATTCTCGCAGGTGGGCTGGCAGGCAGTGTGGCCGGTATTCTGCTGGGCAACCTGGTCCCCATTTTTGTTTACAAAGTTACTCCAGCGCAAATGATTAAGATTATAGAACCGGAGCTCCTGCTGATCTTTGCTGTCGTTGCAGCTGCGGTCGCCTACTTTTCAGGACGAAGAGTTACCGAATACGCAACACGCATTACGCCGCGGGAAGCCTCGGCTCGAACATCTCCCTCCGAGTCGCAAATGTGGTCGCCAGCATTTACCAACTTTCAACTGTTAGCTTTACTCGTGGGCGGTTACAAGATCGTTCTATGGATCGCGGATTACTCAGTGCAGGTTAGTTGGCTACAGACGATTGACGGCCTACTGAATTTTCTAGCTGCGCCTCTCTTCATCTACGGGTTTACGTCATTCATCATCTCGCGTTCTAAAACCGTGCGAGTGCTGCTCCAGGGATTGGCTCGTCCTATTGCCGGGCGCCTGGAGTCGTTTGTGGTTGAAAACTTAATGATGAAACCCCACCGCGTGGCCAGTGCGATTCTGATCGCTTCCCTCATGTTCAGCATGGCCCTCTACCCCAAAATTACTGCCGATTCCTTTCAAGACAAAATCGCTCGGGGGCTGCGAGTCAACTTAGGCGCAGATCTGGTTTTGACATTCAATGTTTCGGACCTCCCTGGCGGCGCAGAACTCAGAAGCAACGTGATCAGGGAGCAAGTCGACAAGTTGCGGGGAGTCGTTAATGAAACTATCCAAAAGATTGCTTCAGTTGGGGACGTAGACTCAGCAGAGCCTGTTTACGAATGCATGATTCCCGGAAGCTTTTACATACCAGGTCAAGCCAGTGTGCCGCTTTTTCTGCTCTCAGATTCAGATAAATTTTTGAACTCCGTTTACCACGAGCCTGCACTGGGCGTGGGAAAGCCGTTTACCGATGCCATCCAGACACTAGAAACCGGAGGCACGCTGATATCCAAAGGTTTGGTGGATTTTAATAGAGCCTCCATAGGCAGTGAGCTGATGCTCGGAAGAACAGCTTCTCGTGAGCAGGTAAAGGTACCAATCACGGGAGCGATCGCAGTATTGCCCGGTGCATCGCGCGTGATCCTCGAAGATAGAGAAGCCTTTTCCGATTCGGACGTCGAATTTATCAATCATCTCGCGCAGTCAAACGCGTTTATCACGGCAAAGCTGGACAACCCTGCCGTCGCACACCTGCAGGGTGTTTTTTCTCGAGTGATAATTCTCGTAAGCTTAAGAAACAGTGCCGATGCCGCTGTGGTTTTAACTTCAATCGAAAGTGTGGTTCGCCCGCTCAAGGCTGCGAGTACTTCTAATTTTTCTACACAGGTCAAAAGACTTAGTAAGGATATGTTTGTTTCGCTGGCGCTCGAAAGCTTGAAGCTGTATGTTTTGGGAGGAATCCTGGTGGCGCTTGCAGGTGTGGTTGCCATCGGCATAGTTAATTTTCTGGACTTGAAAAGAAACTTGGCGCTCCTTCGCATACGGGGGGGGTCGCCTCGTTTGCTGCTCAGGGCCGTTATCGCAGACTTCCTGGTGCCCATCTTGCTCGGGATGATTATTGGATCGGCAACGGGAGTTTTGACGGGTTACGGTTTGACAAATTACATCTTCCGAATACCTCGAGTGCTCTCCGCTGTTGTACTGAAGGTTCAACTTGTCGTGCCGCTACTGACGTGGGGCATCGTAGGGTTCTTATTTACTTGCTTTATGTTGCTGGCGTTAATTTTTAGTCATTGGACTTTTCGGCGAAGCGCCAGGGAAGCGCTGAGGGGTTAATGTGCGGCTATGATTCAACGCTCTAGCGATTCTGGTTTGTTTAAGCACCAGGGATTGAATATCATGACCGAGGCCCTGCACAAAAAATACGAAATAGGCGTCGACTCCGTTACGGCGGTTGACGGAGCCAGCATTGAAATCAGGCCCAGCATGACTGCGGCTCTGGTAGGAGTCAGCGGGTGCGGTAAGTCCACATTGTTGAATCTTCTCGGAGGCATTGATCGTCCGGACAAGGGCTCTATCACCGTGGGGGGCGTCGATATAACAAGGCTAAGCGAGCGTGACTTGGAAGAATATCGCTTGAACAAGATTGGCTTCGTGTTTCAAATGTTCAATTTGCTCCCCGCCCTTACTGCCGTCGAGAACGTCAAGCTGCCCATGACTATGGCGGGCAAGTTGGAAAAAGGAGAAAGGCATTGTCGTGCGCTCAATCTTTTGCAGTTGGTTGGAGTAGAAAAAAGGGCTCACAAGAGGCCGGATGAACTCAGCGGAGGGGAACAGCAGCGTGTTGCTATCGCCGTGGCTTTGGCAAATGACCCTGGAATCATCCTCGCGGATGAGCCCACGGCTAACCTGGATCAAGCTAATTTGCGAAAGATACTTGCACTTCTTATCGGCCTGGCCAGTGAATGCAAGAAAACCATACTAATTGCCACACATGATCCTCGAGTCTCATCGGAAACCGAGATTGTGATTAAGATGGCGGAAGGCCGGATCTCTGATGTCTTGAAGGCTGAAAATCACATAAGAAAACTCGTGAGTCTTGGGGAGTAGATTTTCTCTGACCAAGAACAGGTCATCTCCCCAAGATTTCGCGCTTGCCTGAAGGTCGTCTCCCCCCTAGGAAAATGAGCGGGAACCGTGCTTAGTCAGTGCATGTAGAAAAAACAACTAATGATCACACTACCCGGAGCGTAAACCGACACTTTTGCGACTTCAGGTGGTATCGGAATGTCTGCTGCCGGCTCATCCATCCTGGTAACCTGCCCTTGATACTTAATTAACAGATCACTCTTCGGCTGGGCTTTCTCTGAAATTTTAAAGACAAGATCCACCATGGGACCATTGAGAATGGCCTGTCTTGAGGCTTTTTCTCCGTTGAGGGTGGAAAGGATCAACTGAAGCAGGGTGGTTTCGGCATCCTCTGCATCCACTCCGGGCTGAGATTGCAACTCAGCCCCTACCAGGTCCGCCAGGCTGGTCTTTTCGACTCTGACCAAAGATAAATGCCTGGGAAGCGTTAAGGACAGGAGGACTCGTCCAACGTTTACCTCCTCAACTGTGTTCAGCTCAACCTGTAGTATGACCTCGTTTCCGGGGAACTGCGAAGAGGAGGTAATGCTCACGCGCGCGGGCATTCCCTCCTCTTTCTGAAAACGTTCTCCGTAAGTCGATTTGTCAACAAGGGCGGCTGCAATCATAATCACCACAGCCGCCGCAGTTTTTCTCATCGTCAGTACAACCCGATGACTCCGCCCTTGAGAAGTTGGGTACTGATCTCTTTTTCAGTCCTACTGCCAGGGGCGGTCAGTCTTCGGCTGGTAACCCACTGCTTGCATACTCTGCTCCGCAGCAAAGTCCTTCTGCATGAACATGGTCTTTCCACCTACCAAAGTCATCATGGGCCTGATAGTGGGGATGTCGTCGACGGGAATCGTGAAATAATCCTTGTCCAACACCAAAACGTCCGCCAATTTATCCTTCTCCAGAGAGCCGAGAGCATTTTCGCGGAGTACGTATTCTCCAGCCCAACGCGTAAACATCTTCATGACCCTGACGCGGTCTAGTTTTTCCTGCGGACCAATCACTTTATCGCCCATTTTCCGGGTGATAAAAAGCCAAAAATACTTACCCAGGCTCTTATAGCCGTGAAATTGCCCCACCACTTTGACACCAGAATCAAGAAGACTCCGGATGGGCAACACAAATTTTTCGATCTCAGGGCCATAGTCCCTGATCCAATAAGGAGCTTCGTAAAAGAACATAGGGCCGGCACTGACGATGATTCCGTACTCCTTCAACTTTTGCACCACGTCAGGAGGAGTACCCATGACAGAGGCGTGCTCCACCGTGGGTCTCAGTTTCCTGATGTCTTCGGCTGTCATCCCGGTTTCTTTTCTGAGTTCCTCCAGCATTTGGATAAAGAGCCTTACGCCGTGGCTCCCCACTCCGTGGACTCCCGCCGGTCTCCATCCGGCCTTCGTAGCATTCTTTAAAACGTCCCAAAACAAACCACCCACCTTGGGACAGAGTTCGCGGCGCTTGATTTCAGGCGGCGCCAGAATGTCAGGTCCAAGACAAGCCTCTGGATAGATGGTGTCCCATAACTCCGCAGCGACTCCGGAAAACCACAAATAATCTCCTCCCACTCCCAAAAAGGAGCCGTTCTGAGTAAAAAAATGTTTTTTATCGTACATGGTGGAAAGGACCGGGACGTAGTGCGTCTCATGGAGTGCAGCCAGGCGAATCGGCATCTGTCCCTTACGATTCAGTAAACTAAAGGTGCTCAGAATTGTGGGTGCAGGAACGCGCGTAGAGAAAGTCGTGATTCCGGCGGAGGCCGCAATCTCAAGATTGCGTCTAACCATTTCCGCTATTTTGTCGAGTGACTCCTTTTGAGGGTACCAGTGCTGCCACCACAGTGCAGTGAGTAACGGTACTCCAATCCTTCCTCTGTAAGATGCCGGGGGGTCTACGATAGCTCCGTAAGCGGCATTATTAAATTCCTCGACGCCCGGATAAATCTTATCCATCTCCTGGAAGCCCAGTGAATTAAGGATCCCCGTTACTCCCATATCGACTGCAAGAGGATTTTTGGGAGAAAGCTGGTCAAGTTTTTGGCGGGTGGCCATCCGCCAGAATCCCTGCATGGAGATTCCGGGATATCCGTTGACATCGATCACCAGCCAAGCTCCCGGCTTAAGTTTCGGCACCGCTCCTTTAATGGCTGTTTCTACCCTTGGCCAGGTTTCCTCCATGGTTTGGGCGCCTTGTATTACGACGCTGACATGGGGAGGAGGGGGGGTATCCATACCGAACTCCTTTGACAACTCTGGACTAACGCCATAGAAATGAGCATGGGTCTCGACAATCCCTGGAATTACCAGCTTTCCTTTGAGATCGACGATCCTTGTCTTCGCGTTGGCTAGTTTCCTGACATGCTCAGTGGTTCCTAGCGCCATGATCCGGTCACGTTTGACGGCGAGCGCTTCGTAGATCCGGCCTGGATCTTCGTTGTTCTCGGCATTGTCCATGCTGACGACCTTGCCGTTTATAAGAATCAGGTCAGCATAGCCGTATTCTTCCACTTCCACAGGAAGCTCTCCTTGCGCGCTTACCAGAGCACAAAAAACAGCGCTCAAAAAAAATAGAAGAATAAAATTTCTTTTCATGCGTTCGCTCCTTTTCACCCCGTGAACTCCAACACTTCGCGCTTAAAAGATGATTTTCAGGGCAAATTGCAATTGCCTTGAAGTGGTCTCCGTACTTGTGATCCTTCCGAAATTGGCGTTTCTCACATTCGGATTAGGAATTAAGAACACAATGCGTTGAGGAAGACCGAAGTTTGGCCGATTAAATAAGTTGAAAGCTTCGACTTTTACCTGAATACTCGCATCCTCAGAAATGCCCAGGCGGGTAGTTTTCATCACGGCAAAATCGAATGTCGCTGATCCAGGTCCTATGGCTGCATTCCTGCCCAAATTGCCAAAAAAGCCTGCGGGTTGAAGCTCAAAAGCCAGGGGACTTAAATACTGTTCGGGTGCCCTGCCGGTGCGGGGATTGCCGCTAAAACCAGAGGCGAGGTTAGGCCTGTCGACAGGACCGGACGAGAATTGCTGGTTTCTATTCCTCGGCCTGTCAAAGGATCCAATGGTGATGTTAAAGGGATTGCCTGAGCTCACGTTAATGATTCCTGCCAGAACCCATCCCCCAGCCAATTTACCCGTGAGGCCGGCAAGGCCACGTCCGAGAGGAATCTCGTAGGTATAGTTCAAGGTGAGATTCTGCCGGACATCGAAAGCTGACAAGCTTCGATCCCTGTGAATGTCGTAGGGGTCCATGGCTGTGGCACCGGTTCCCGGTGCATCCGCCGCTCCTACGTTTCCCGGTGACTCATCAATGAGTTTCGATACCGTGTAAGAGGCTTGGAATTGAAACCCCTTGCTGTACCTTCTGTTCACGCCCAGGGTGAAAGCATTGTAAAAAGAATTGGCATCAAAGAGTCTGAAATCTAAAGCACGGAAATTGGGGTTCCTCAAAGTCGAAGTTTCGGGAAAGAATTTTCTTCCGTCCTGCAAAATTTCTCCGAACGGAGTATTGATGTTACCCCCCCTGTTTAAATGCACACCCCGAGAGCCGGCATACGCAAAGCTCAACAGCGTATCGCCCGCAATTTGGTGCTGAATATTCAGGTTGTATTGCAAGAGATAGGGCTGGCGTGGACGAAACTCTGTGGGGGCGAACCTCAAGATTGTTGTGCCTCGAGTAGCCGCTGCATCCAATGCATTGGGAAAAGGAGGATTGAGTACTTGAGGTATTTTGATGAACGGAGGCATGGAAGCGCCGGAGACCGCAAAATGATTGGTCAGAATTTGTTCATAGTAAACTCCAAAACCCGCCCGTACCGCTGTTCTGCCGTTCCCGAATGGATCCCAGGCCAGTCCTAAGCGCGGCGCAAGATTCTCATATGAGGGATTAATAAAAAACGGGTCCCCCACGGTCACGTCGGGATCCATGACGTCTCTTAAGCTCGATACTTTCCCATCGGCTTCGCTTGGAGTCGTAATAAACTCGTGACGTAATCCCAAATTGAAGGTGAGGTTCGACAGTAGTTTATAGTCGTCCTGTAAATACCATCCCAACAGAAACTGGCGCCACCGTCGAAGCCCGTCAGAGCCCGGAAGAGCGACCTCGAACACGCGGGGTTGATTGGTGAGGAACCGGTTTAAGTCATCAAAATCAAAAGTGCCCCTTTTTCTGATGAGTTGATCCGCATTGAAGTGAGTTCTTTCAACCAAGACCCCGATGCGTAATGAATGTGCGCCTCGCGTATACGCAAGATCGTCACTATACTGGTAAATGCTAGTTAGAGTAAGCCTTGGTGCGCTGGTTGTGTTTGAGCCCCAGCTGTTAAGGCCTCCCACGCGCAGTGTACCCACTCCTGCAGCGGGTACAAAAAGAAGCTCCGGTCCTAAGTTCACGATGGCACCACTATCTTGATCCAGACGAAAACGGCTAACTCCGAACTGAAACTTATTCAGCAGCCGGGATGAAAGTATGCTGTTTTCCTGAAGGGTGATCGTTTGGCGCCGTCCCTCGTTGGTATCAGCGAAACTGGGTAGTGACTGAGGAGTTACCAGGCTGGAATCATCGAACAGATATTTGCCGAATATGGAGTGCTGCCTGTTAAATTGATGATCCACCTTCACCGTAAAAAAATCTTCGTCAGTAGGCTGGCTGAAATTCCATACCAGTTCCCCCCGGCCGTCTCCGAAATCTCTTCCATTGGGGAGCGGGAAAGAGTTCAAGAAAGGACGGACATTGGGATGGACTCCGACCTCAACTAATTTGCTGCGGTTTTGAGGATCGGGCAGCAAACCGCGCCGAGCAGTCTCATTGGGCACATTTGAGATTATTGTCAGGCCAAGTCTTTCTCGCAGACCTTCATAGCCCCCAAAGAAAAAAGTCTTATCCCGTACGATAGGGCCACCCAAGGTAAATCCAAATTGGTTGCGTTTAAATGCCGGAGGCTTTTCGCCAGGATCGAAAAAATTACGGGCGTCCAAGGCGCTGTTGCGATGGAATTCAAAAACATTGCCGTGGAACTCATTGGTACCGGATTTAGTTACGGCGTTAATAACCCCTGCCGCAGCCCCCCTGCCGAACTCGGCCGTGAAACTGTTGGTCAAAACTCTAAATTCCGCGATGGTTTCGACTCCGAGCACCGTTCCTGAAAAACCCGCCGGTGTTTTTCCCAACCCACTCTTAATATTGGTTCCGTCTTCTAAAAAACTCGTGTGCTCAGGTCGACCTCCTGCTATAGACAGTTTGATGCCCGAGCCCCCGGACAAAACGGCCCCAACGCGGCCTCCTGCTCCCCTGGCGCTTACTCCCGCTTGCAGCAGGGCAAGTTGGATGTAATCACGCCCATTCAAAGGCAAGTCACGGATCTTCTTCTCATCAACCAAGCCAGAGATGGCGGCGGTATTTGTCTCTACGAGAGGGGCTTCCCCTTCAACGATAATCTTGTCGCTGATTTCTCCTACCTTTAATGCAAAGTCCACCACCGCCTGCTGGCCGACCGTCAACGTGATCCCGCTTCTAATAGTAACTTGAAATCCAGTGAGTTCCGCCTGCGCCTCATAGTGCCCTACGGGCAGATTGGGAGCGTGGTACACGCCTTGGTCATCGGAAATAACGGTCCTGGCAAGGCCAGTGTCCAGGTTGCGTATCGTGACTGAAACTCCTGGCATTACAGCCCGCGATTCGTCTCTGACGGTGCCGGTGAGTGTTGCAGTAGTGACCTGTCCCACTGCGGAATGTGTAAAAAAGAGAAAGCCACAAACGACTACTACTTTTTTGAACATAGCCGCCTCCAGCTTTATTCGTGAAAATGGTTGGCTATATAGCGTAACTTTTGAGGTAACCCTTGCACTGTTCGAAGAGGAAGTCAAGGGGATTTCTCTTCTTGCCCTCCCCCAAATTTTGGCGCGGGCGATTCTGATTTTCCTAAAGAAATGATTTTTGTCAGACGGAATGGGTTAGAATAGTTTCATCTAAAGAAATGAAACAGATGGGGAGGAAACGAAAGCGCGACCAACTGATTAGTCAACTGCTCGACCCGTCCGAGATGCTGCGGGGCTCGCTGCTGGAGCG
>JACQSY010000117.1 GCA_016211085.1 Acidobacteriota bacterium
GAAACGTATCTGCGAGAAACCAACAAGAATCCAAAACCTTTCCTCTGGACTGCATCTGTTGAGGCTATCCTCGCGAAGATCGCTCGTTGTAAAGCAACTTTTGAGACACTACACTAGTGGCGCCATAAGGCGAAGGGCGATCAGCGTCCGCCAACCTTGGGCCGAGCTCTTAATCAGTGGACGAAAGTCGATCGAGATCAGGTCCTGGGCGCACGAATACAGGGGCGGCACATGGCTGCACGCAGCCCTCAAAGGAGATCCTGAGCTGGAGCGCCGGTTCGGCTTTAAGTAGAATGCTCATGTGCCCGTCGTCTCGGTCTTCTTTGGCATCGTGATTCGAATGTTCCATCGAGAACACGGAGTACCGCACTTTCACGCAGAGTATCAAGGGCAGCGGCGCACGTTCACTTTCGATGGCCGGAACCTATTGACACCTGCAGAAGAAATGCCCGCGCCAGGCAAGCTCAGCGCGGTCTGACATCGGAGGCGCGCGCGTGAGCAAGCAGCCACTGAGTGCTGAGGACTGAGCAACGATGCTCGTGCTCTTTTGAAAGTAGAGCAGGAGCGCGGGCCGGACTTCCTGACACAATTCAGTTCTGTCAGGTTTTCTTTTTAACATAGCAAGAGCACGAGGGTCATGATTTGCGGTTTATCGCATTCGTGGGATTTAGGCGACTGGCTTAAGCTAGGTGTGCCGAATCATGCAATCACATTTCGACCAGGCCGAAACTGATTTGGAGAGCGCGCTCTACCTCAACCATGGTTTCGCCCTTCACCGCTCCCAAGCGCCTGACCAGCCGGCGGCGGTCCACGGAGCGGATCTGGTTCAAGAGCACGACCGAGTCCGTCCCGAGGCCGCCTTCAGCTGCGGGAATGAGCACTTCGGTGGGGTAGAGCGTTTCATCGAACTTTGAGGTGATCGCCGCGACGATCGTGATCGGGCTGTAACGATTGGCGATATCGTTTTGCAACACCAGGGCTGGCCGCGTCTTCTTGATCTCCGCCCCCAGCGTCGGATCGAAATTCACGAGGTAGATCTCCCCGCGTTTTGGGAGGCCTATTTTCGACCTTTTCGCCATGCTTGTTCGTCAATGGCAAACCACTCCCCGGCAATGGCCAGGTCTCGCTCGGCCCGCGCCACAGCCCCGGTCTTCAGCCGTTTCTTGAGATTCTGCCGGTTTTGCTCCTCGAGGTAGTGCTTCACGGCCTGGTCAATGAGCCGGCTCCGAAGCCCTTTGCTTGCTACCCGATCCATGAGTTTGACCGTCGTTTCTGGCAAGGTAATATTTATTCTTTTCATATTATTTGACGTTAATTATTCACTATACGCATGATACACACCCATAGTGTGTATGTCAAACTCCTTCATTGGCATTGTTTCCAAGGATTCCTTCGGCGCAAAAGAAAACCGCCTCTTGCGAGGCGGTTTTGACAATTGAAAAGTGATAGGAACAGTACGTCTTTCTGCGGCTTCCGACGATGCGTTGATCGCCAGAAACCGATCGACATTCTCCGTAGTCTCTACGGAGAATTTATTTAATCTCCTTAGAAAGGAGGTGTTTCCGGCAGGCAGTTTCGACGGCAGACCGGGCGCTGTTTCGAAGAAGAAACTATCTCGTTGTTAATGCTTCCACCGGTCACCATAGCGGCCCGGGGGAAATCTGTCAAATTCGCGTCTGCTGAGGAGCTCCGCCGTCTACCTCAATCTCGTAATTCAAGCAGCGGCGCACGACATCCTGTAGGACTGCCTTGTCTTTGCCGAGATAATAGCGGGCAGTGGTCTGAATATCGGCGTGTCCGGCCAGATCTCGGATGTGGGTGATGTCGGCTCCGTTAAAAAGCAGGTTCGTGCAGAAGGTGTGGCGCAGGACATGCGGAGTGAGTTTCTTGGTAATTTTTGCCTTTTCCTTCAGATTATGAAAGAAGCGTGAAATATCTTCACGCCGGAGCCTTCTCACTGGAAATCCAGTGGTCACAAAGAGAGCCGGATCATCGTCGACTCGCCGGTTGAGATACTCTTTCACCCAGAACTGGCAGCGCGGGGAAAAGAAAACAGCTCTCGTGCGCTTGCCCTTACCCACGATTTGAACCTCGACACTGCCTACGTCGAATGGCTCGCGGTTCAGTGCCAGGGCTTCCGAAATCCTCATGCCGGTTGCGAGGAGAAGCTCTACCATTGCCCGCAGGCGGGAGCCCGTGAATGTATGGATATTTATCGCGTTGAGAACTTTTTGAATCTCCTCATTGGTCAGGTATTCGACTTCTGGAGAGTCGCGCTTGGGAAGTTTGATTTCGCGAGGATCCAGGCACTGGACTCCAAAAGTCTGGCGGCAAAATCTCAAGAAACTCTTGAGGCAAATAACGATGCTGTACTGGCGCGCCGTGGAAAGGCCCTTCTCGACCATGGCCTTTCGCATCCGGAGCACGTCCAAAAGCGAGATCGCTTCCAGATCCCGCGTTCCGAGCCAGGGGAAAATCCAGGACCGGAAACAGTCCTGATATTTGGCCAGGGTCGAGCCAGCCACCAGACGTTCTGCCTGGCAGTGCGTGATAAACGGGTCCACCGCTTCGGAGACTTTCATAACCTCTCCTCCAGCATAAGGTGTGAAGCGGGGTCCCTCAAGACGGGAAAAGTTGAATCAGCGTCCCGGAAGGTGCTGGCCACGGTATCAAGACGCCTTGATCGCAATCCGGATATGGAATTTGCTCTCGCTAAGAAGATATCCGGGGATCGGCAAATTCATCTAGAGAAGTCTGGAACAATCTAATTGTTCACTCTTCCGCATCCACCGCCGCCGCTTGCTCCAACAGCTTTCTAATCTCCTCACCCAGCCGTTGCTCTTCTTCCTTCATCCGACCGTAACTCATCGCCTTATGCTTGCTCGCATTGGCTTCCACCTTCGATCCATCGATGGCCAGCGTGCCCAGCTTCAAGAGACCGATCTCTTGCGCCAGTTGGACCGCCTGAACAAACAAGGCTTCAAACTCCTTCAAGTGCAGCTGCCGAAACTCCGCAATAGTGCGATGCGCCGGAAAGTTGCCCGCCGCCAGCACTCGAAACGCCACATCCTCCTGCAGCTTCTTCGCTATTTTGCGCGACGATCGAATCCCGGTGGCATAGCCATACAGGAGAATCTTCACCATCATCCGGGGATCAAACGGGCTGTTGCGCCCGGCCATCTCCCTCGTAAGGGCGGTAAAACGCCCTCACATCCAATCGATCCACCGTATCGGAAATGAAGAACGCTAAATGCCCTTCACTCAACCAATCCCTCGGACAGGGCGGCATCAAAAGAATCTGATCGGGCTGGTAAGGTCGGAAGCTTGTCGCCATACCCTCACTTTAGCTGCCCGGTCTGAATTTTCTGGCGCGCAGGCTCCTAGGGCGAAACTTCCGGCGAGAAAAATATAAACAAAACCTCGTAAGCAGACTTCTCGAGGACCGCCACGGAGTGCACGTAGGACAGTGCGGCCAGCAGCAGTCCTCCTGGAATTATGGCCCCGATTACGTCATTAAAAAATAGTTCAAAGCTTCGACTAGGGGACTCGATTTCAACTTTTGCTTTCCGCTATCGGTTTAGGAAGTTCGATTTCTTCTTCCGGCCTGTTCAATGCTGCTGCATAGTCTCGTCTGAGTTTAGCCAAAGCTTTCGCTTCTGGTCTCTTCCGATCGAATCTGCAGCCCATCATATATAACAGAATCCTCATAGTCAGTGCCTGGCGCCCCTCTCGCGTCAGCATTTTCTGACCGATGGGATCCCACAACAACCCCGCCCAAGGTTCTCGATTTAGTCGCATAGGGGTTTTCGAAAGTCTGTCTACCGCTTCATTCAACTTCAAACCGTCTTCACGAATCGCGCTTACCACTGCACTAACAGCTGCCTCTAAACCGACAGGCCGAAAAAGCAGATGTCCGCCTTCGGCATTTCTATACTGCTCAACAGACATTGTCGGGTTGGACTGCACCTTCTTGAATGGTAAAACAAATCTACACATTGTCTCCCAAAATTTCTTCGCATCTTCCAAATGTCTAGAAACGGTTTCTTCGGGAGGACGTTTTCGTTTGTACTTCCCCCATTCTCCGCGATTCATCTCTCGACCTAAGTAAAAATCGTGAGCCTTGTAGAGAGAAACAATGGATGTCACACTCTTTTTATCTTGTGGAGATATCGCTTTTGTTTTTGCCAACGAAACGCGCTTGCTGCTCATTAGGCCACCGCGTGAATCAACGATGGTGCGTGTAACAATTGCCGCAACATCGTCTTCGTCGAGGGCAATTAATTCGGTAATACTTACCGGCTTCGCGTATCTATTTAACGTAGTAAATAGGCGGCGCGTCCGCTCGACACCGGTTAGAGCTGTGGAGTGTGCCACTGCGATTACACAAACCTCCTCTTTTTCCAGGTGCGCACCGGAATCGCTGGACAGTGCTCTTCTAATGCCAGCCACTCTATGTTGCCCGTCAATCGCAAACAACCGTTCCGATCCAGCAAGTCGGAGGATTCCAATAGCGTCTTCCAAGTAATCAGGCAAAACGTCCGTGTCCAGTAGCGGGCTCTTTCGCACCTCTAGTTGATACCAATCGGGTTCACCTTCGTAGACTCCAATTACAATCGCATTGAAGAACCGCTGCTGTTGAGATAGTAAGTACTCGGCAATGTCGGCAGCCCGATTAGTCAGCTGACGTTGAATAAACTCTTTCAGGCTTTCACTCTTATGGATTTCTTCGGCAAAATGAATTCTGTCCCTAATGTCACCCATGCGCATGAAAGTAACGTAGTAAATCCAATCACCGATTGCAGCCCGTAACGCCGGAATGAATAATTCTCCATCTTTCTTCACTGGATCCCCCTTATTACACGACTTATGATGGCCGGTAAGTTTTTACAGTAAGGCGGCAGAAAAGCGGCAATCAAAGCATCCTCAAGCGTGTCGATATTCTTTTCTTGTGGAGCAACGCTACAACAGAAAATCAAGTAATTCCGGTATAGCTTAAGCAGACGAAAGACGTGAGAGCGTTTTGTCGGTGCTTGCTCAGAAGTCAGGTACTGCTTGAAGCGCATTCTCAGAGTTTGCTTACCTGTCTTTCCAACGTACATTAAGTAGGAACACTGGGGGTGGCATGCAATTCCTGGCTGGACTAACAACGTGTATACGCCAGGAGAATCCGGCACAGAGTCAGCCAATCGTCTTTTCATTGGGAAGGACTGCCAGGACAATCTTAGATCTCCATTTTCCTTTTTGAAAACTCTCCACTGTCGCGGCCAAAGGATGAATTTCTGTTCATGAGCCTTTGCCTCAGACTGCTGCTTAATCAACCTTTGAGCGAATTTTATATCGTGCATATTAATGGTTCTATGATACCCGGAATGTCCGTCCAGATCTGACTCTTGAGAGCTGCGCTTCATGAAAGAAACGAAAACAATTAATGGCCAGAATACATCGCCAAAAATAGTCACCTCAAAATCGTAGAATTTCTATTAGAAGAAAATGGATCACAGAAAAAAGGAGTTGGTTTTTTTAGTTAATTCGTGTATATACATGTATATTCGTGGCCGTGCGTTCCGCTGGACGTAAGAAGAAGTCCCCGAAAGGAAGGAAGGGCCAGCCCTTACTTGTCTATTTCACTCCAGAGCAAGCGGCACGGTTGAATTCGTTATCCAAAGAACGACATGTATCCAAAGCAACGATCGTCAGGTTAGCGGTCGAGAGGTTGCTTAAGCACCTAGACAGCGGAAAGCTTAGAGAGCCACTAGGTTTGTAGAACCGATGCAAGCAGAGAAGCGAGATACGCAGATTAGCTCTAAAAGACTGCCAAGCGTTTCTTTCTCAGGCCACGAAACGTTCGTATTTCGGCATGGTTGGCTTAAGAAAGCATACGATGCCGTTCGAGAGGATCCCAGGATTTTTACGCGCAATGAAGCACTGGTTGAGCTAGGTGTAGGCAAAAACATGGTGCGCTCAATCCGACACTGGGCCCTTGCAACTCAAGTCTTGCAAGAAGAAGCAGGGACGCGCGGCACAAGTCTCCACCCGACTCAGTTTGGTGAATTCCTCTTCGGCGGTCATGATCAGTACCTTGAGGATCCGGGATCTCTTTGGCTCTTGCACTGGAAGTTATGTACTAACGGAGCGCGGTGTAGCACTTGGTCTTGGGCCCTGAACATGCCCACTACGAGATTTACCAGGGAGTCATTGCTCTCTCGTATCTACGAAGGACTAGGATCACAGATGGGTACTCAGCCAAGCGAGCATACTTTGCGTCGCGACGTAGATTGCTTTCTTCGTACTTACGTATCGCCGAAAATGCAGGACGGCGTAGTATTGGAGGACACACTGGACTGTCCACTCGTTGAGTTACATCTCATTTCTGAAAGAACTCCAGGCGAGTTCGAGTTTAGACGGGCGGAACAGGCCACGCTTCCCCCGGCAATCTTTGTGTATGGACTCCTAGAATTTTGGGGTGCGTTTGCAAAACATCGGCAAACGCTTGCATTTTCTGAAATCGCTTATGGCCTGAACGGTCCGGGGAACATTTTTAAGCTCGACGAACATAGCTTGGCTCACCGTTTGGAACAGATTGAGGAGACCACTTTAGGAAAAATTGTGTACACAGCAACTGCCGGTATCCAGCAAGTGTACCGACGGGAATCGGTAAACGCCTTCGATCTCCTTGGGAATTATTATGTCAACTCAAATCCAGTGGTGCTTGGTTTGTAGACACACATGCGACTATCAGACGTTATTACTGTAGCACCGCGGTTCACGCGAGCTATTAGCCTTGAGCGGGATATCAACAACCATCATGCTCTGGATGGATACGTCCTCACAAGCACGGCCGAAGCTATATTAAGGCGATTTGCCGCTCTGCTTAAGACGCGTGCTGCGGAGCACAGAGCGTGGACTCTTACTGGCCCATACGGGTCAGGAAAGTCAGCATTCGCGCTGTTCCTGGCCTGTCTCTTTGGACCGGCCGCTTGTCTTGCATGGCGACGTGCACGCGCCTTACTCCGCGAGCAAGACGCTCCTCTTGCTCAAGCCATTATTAGTGCAAGAGGGAAGGGTTTCTGTCCCATAGTAGTAACGGGGAGACCTGCGCCATTGGTGCCAGCGCTGCTCCGGGCATGCCGTCGTGATGTTAGGAATTACTGCAAAAGCGGTCGAGTGTCCAAGATTTTGCGCGACCTAGAGCACCTCAGCGATTTAACAGAGGATCACCCTGATCTAGCCTCCCAAGCCGTCGAGCTAATAGTTCGGCTAGTGGAATGGCTGCAAGAGTCAAAGCAATCGCAGGGTCTTCTCATTATCATCGATGAGTTTGGTAAATTTCTTGAGTTTGCCGCCAGAAATCCGAGGCGTAGCGACCTGTACGTTCTTCAGCAGTTAGCTGAGGCTACTGCGCGGTTTGCTGAGCCTAGCTTCATTTTGGTGACCATCCTGCATCAGGCCTTTGAACAATATGCCGCAGGCTTGCGTGATAGTGTCCGCGACGAGTGGGCCAAAATACAGGGGCGTTTCGACGATGTGGCGTTTCAGGAGCCGCCAGAACAAATCTTAGATTTACTCGCTCTCGCAATTCAGCACCGCGAGAACAGATTTAAGAAAACCCTCCAAGACGAAGGGCGTCAGCTTGCAGAACAAGCTGTGGTACTGGATCTCGTGCCGGCTGGCGTGCAACGCCAGAAGTTCGTGCAGACACTCAGCCGGTGTGCTCCGCTCCACCCTATAACAGCGCTTGTACTCACGCGAATGTGCAGGAAATTTGGGCAGCATCACCGGTCGCTCTTTGCATTTCTGGTATCTCGTGAGCCAGCGGGATTTTCAGAATTCCTACTAAGCGAAGTTGCTCAAGATCCTTTTTATCGTCTACCGCGACTTTTCGACTATATCGCTGAGAATTTTGGCAGCAGTCTTAGCCAGGGAGAGACCGCAACTCGCTGGGCAGAAGTACAAACGGCGCTTGACCGCTGCCGAAACAGCTCGCCACGCGAAATAGAGATCATCAAAGCAGTAGGGCTCCTCAGCACGATGGGAGTAGCAGGTGGCATCAAGCCTTCCCGAGAAATGCTCGCGTTCACGCTAGGTCATCGGCGCAGTGATGTTGAAAAGGCGTGTCGACAACTCACAGACGATTCCATTCTCATCTATCGACGGCACACACAATCATTTGCTCTTTGGCAGGGAAGTGATGTCGATCTTGAGGCGAAACTGCAGGAAGCTCAACGTAAAATCCCCCAGGCCGGGAGTCTCGCAGCAAAGATTGCTGGACTGTGGATACCAAGACCTTTTGTCGCAAAGCGACATTCGTTCCAGACAGGTACGCTCCGATATTTCCCTGTGCGATTTTCCGATCTGAATATGTTTTCCAAGGTGCTGGAGCGAGCAGATAGTGCGGATGGCCTAATCATTTACTGTCTTCCTAATGACCAGGCTGAACGTGAAATGCTCATCGAGTTAGCCCAAAGTTCTGTCGTACGAGAACGTCTCGACATCCTTGTCGCAATACCGCCAAATTGTGACGCGCTCAAGGATGCCGTCACTGAACTTGAGCGCCTCAAGTGGATTGAAGAGAATACTGCGGAACTACAGGGTGATCTCGTCGCTCGGCGAGAGCTGCGCGGGCGAATTGCCGCCGCACAGGAACGTGTCGCCCTAGAACTACAAAACCTCTTTGCGCCTAGTGAGCAATGTGCCGACGGAACGCATTGGTACCATCGTGGCTTGCCGCAGTTCCTCACTAACCAAAGGTCATTGTCGACGCTGTTGTCGAGTATATGCGACGCGGTGTACCCACACACTCCAAGGCTCCGGAACGAATTGATCAATCGGCGTACGTTGTCCTCAGCGGCAGCAGCGGGCAGGCGAAACCTGATCGCTGCTATGCTCACCAATGGGGGAGAGGAGCACTTAGGTATCAAAGGTACACCGCCAGAAAAGAGCATGTATGTGTCGCTTCTTGCTGCTACGCACATTCATCGGCGCGAGAAAACAGGATATGTATTCGGAGCGCCGAAAGGCGGCACCAGCATTGGGGCAGTGTGGCGTACCATGGAGGATTTTTTTAGTACTTGCGAGCTCCAGCGCCGTTCAGTCAAGGATTTGTTCGAAGAGCTCCAGAAGCCACCGTTTGGGCTTAAAATGGGCGTGATCCCTGTTCTGTTTTGCGCCGGTATTCTTGCTCATGATACCGAGGTAGCTCTGTATGAAACTCATGCCTTCTTGCCAGAGCTCACGCCTGAGGTCTTTGAGCGTCTTGTACACTCTCCCGATAAGTTCCAGCTCCGACGTTACCGGGTAGAGGGCGTCCGTCGGGAAGTATTTCGCAAATTGGCCAGGCTCCTCCGTATGCCGGAACAACGTTCGAGTGATCACCTGGTCGCAGTCGTGAGGCCACTTTATCGATTTTTCAATAGGTTGCCAGCATATGTTCGACAGACAGCGAACGTGTCAATGACAACCGCTGCTGTGCGAGATGGGCTGTTGAATGCTAAAGAACCTGATGTGCTGCTCTTTGATACCCTACCGCGAGCCTGCGGCTTTGAGCCATTTCCGCCTACGCAGGAGAGAGAGGAGCATGTGGGGAGTTTCTTCGAAGTCCTGCAGGCTGCGTTGGCAGAACTCCAGCGTAGCTATGACGATCTGCTTTCAGAATTACGACGTCTTCTTTTTCGTGTATTCGATATTACTCATCAGTCTGGCAGAGAGATCTTGCGAGATAGGGCGCAGGCGATTAGTGAACACACGGTTGAGCCGCGCTTGCGAGCATTCATACTTCATTTAAGTGAGGATCAGCTGAATGACGTCACATGGATTGAGTCGCTAGCAAGTATGGTTGTTGGGAAATCCCCGCGAGTTTGGAGTGACACCGATCGTGCCCGTTACGAGGTTTCACTAAGCGAAGTGACGAGAAATTTTCGACACATCGAATCCCTAGTCTTCGAGTTGGTGCGAAATCAAAGATCTTCAGAGGCCGTAGAGTTGCTTCGTATTGGCATCACTGATCGCCTTTCAAAAGAACTTGAAGCGATCGTGTTAGTGCCTCCAGAGCAACGCGCAAAGTTGGCAGAAGTGATGCTGGCGCTTGAGAGTTGCCTTGATGAGCACGGCGTTAGCGATAGCCCCAATCTGGCACTTGCCAGCTTAGGGGTCACCGCTCGAAAGTTTTTGGCTGAGCTAGAAAAGGCTCGGCCTAGACAGACCGAGATAACGGCAAAGGAGTTAGAAACATGAGTCAAAGGACTCGGCACATCTTATCCTTATCTGGTGGCAAAGACAGCACTGCACTTGCCGTGTACATGCGTAACCGTGTGCCCGAGATGGAATACGTTTTCTGTGATACTCAGAAGGAGCTCCCTGAGACGTATGAATATCTCGAAAGACTTCAGGTTTATCTTGGCAAGCCCATCCATCGATTAAACGCAGAGCGCGGTTTCGACCACTGGATCGAGATTTTCGGTGGGTACTTACCCTCCGCCCGCATGCGCTGGTGTACGAAACTGCTGAAGATCAAACCTTTTGAGCAATTTGTTGGTGAAGAACCTGTATTCAGCTACATTGGAATTCGCGCTGATGAGGAACGCGAAGGATACATTTCGACCAAACCCAACATTACGCCGGTGTACCCCTTTAAAGAAGACGGCATCGTCGAAGCAGATGTTTACCGTATCCTGGAAGAAAGCGGACTAGGTTTGCCAAAGTATTACGAATGGCGAACTCGATCCGGTTGCTACTTCTGCTTCTTTCAGCGACGAGCTGAATGGGTGGGACTATTAGAACGGCATCCTGAATTATTTGAAAAGGCCAAACAGTACGAAAAAATCGAGATAGATCGGGGCATTAGATATACCTGGACCGACCATGAAAGTCTCGCCGAGCTCGAGAAGCCAGAGCGTATCCGAGAAATCAAAGAGAAGCATAGGAAACAGATTCAGCAACTTGGAAAATCTGTTCCTGGCAACAAGTTGTACCAGATCTTCGGCGCAGCGCTGGATGAGGAAGACGACACTGAGCCGTGCCTGATCTGTCATCTTTAGATTAAAAAAGCACTTCATGTTTATGCCAGGTTTTTCCCCCAAAGGCTAAAGTTTGCCCATCTGGCAGCTACAATAGGGACATTGCAGGCCTGACCTCGCCGGTGCATTGGGGTGTCTTTGATTTAGAATCCCCGGTTCTTCCTTAAGCGCGTGCCAATATAGACACTCGAAGAGGAACGCTTCTTTTGGAGTTTCGCAGAACCGCACTCGGAAGTAGGTCACCTGCCTTGTCTTATCGTGCGCCAGTAGCCGTTTACGTAAGCTCGAGTCTGAGCGCCCGATGTAAGTAGGAAAAAACGTCATATTTGCTGGGCCGCCGTGGCCCAGCAAATAGACGCCGAGAGCACCTGGAGGAACCAAGAACCGTACTACTTGGGAAGTCAAGACCCACGCCCTCGTTGAGGGAACCATTAGAGTCTCGAGAGTTGCTGAATGTAGTTGTACAAGAACATTCCCCACTGTGTACGTAAGTCGCCGTATTTTTCGTCGGGATCAGAAGCCATACTTTCTGCTTTAGCGTAAGCAACGATCAGCAGATCCAGACCGACTTGTATGACACGAGCGAGCTGTTGCATTTCCTCCTGTGACAGTCGTTCATCCGGCTTACTTTCACCTTCACCGTCGCCCGAAGCTACCTTCGAAAGAACACCTGAGGCCTTAAGGATCGGTGAATAGATCTTGGTGAAGAAGGGATGCTTGTTGTTCAACTTGACTATCGTATTGGAACCCAAGTGCTCGATTTCAATAAACTCTTTCCCCGGCCACTGCATATCGATGATCGAGAAGGGCAGCTGTTTGAGCCGATCCTTCACCTCCGCCGTTGTCGTGGGACTTGCAATCGTCCCCTCTTCTTGAGCCGACTGTGTGGCTTCGGAGGCTAGTTTCTCAATCATCGCCTCTTTTTCATCCGGAGGCACGTCAGCGCCTGCACGCGCTTTGGGTGAGACCTTTTCAACTTCAGCACTAATCTGCTCTGCTTCCTCATGAACTCCTTGTTCCGCCTTTTCCTTGTTATCTTGATCTGTATAAGTCTTCTGGATACGTTTACGCGCACTGTTAATGACCGGTTTTAGTTCATTGCGGAGGGCGTCCCTCAAACCTTCAACAGGCTCGGCCCCTCGCTTCACGTTCCGAACTTTAAAGCATTCATCGAGGTCAGGTTCGAACAAGATCTCAATCCCGATCCACCTGTCGATTTCCAAAACTGCACTGCCGTAAAACCTTGGAAGAATGTCGAAAAAGATTTCACGCTTTGCGCGCATGATCGAAAAACCTTCGTTCTCGTGAATGCGGCGTTCCCGTGTGAACGATCGATCCGGGTTCCCCCACCCGCGTTTCAACCGCCAATCTTCCGGCAGCAGCGTTACGCGAAGTCGAACCGGAGATGTACGATGCGGCTCTGAGGGTACGGGCCAGTCTATAGTTTTTTCGTGCAGCAGCTCCGCCTTTTGGTCGTTTGCGAAGCGTGGAACCGTCATGAAATATAGCGGATCATGCGGTTCAATGACGGTGTTGTTTAATTCGATCCGGACACCCGCGTCTATAAAATAGCGGTAGGTTCGGGACAGCCAATTTTCCAACTCCATCCTAACAGTATTCAGATTATTGACGGTTCCGTCTTCTCCTTGTGTCAGGCGGTCGCATTTGGACCACACGACAAGAGTTCCGGTACCTGGTCCCATCATATCTGCGAATTGTTTAGGAACTTCGGCCAGTTCAGGCGATGGCATTAGCCTTTGTTCTCCAGATGAAATTTCGTCGAGATCAATGTAAGAGCGCAGGAACGGACCATTTGCGACATCGCGGCTAAAAATGTCGATGCGTTTGGCTTGACTGATCCCGGCGAGTGTTGCGCCCACGCCGAAGCGGCCCAAACCCGAGCGGACATTGTATCTAGTTGAATACCCAAGCACGAGACAGCGGTGCAATACGTCCCTACTCATACCGACACCGTCATCTGCGATTGCGATCTGTTCCACTACAGGAGTTGCTTTCTGACGCTTTCCGACCTTTCGGGATCCTTCGACCAAGCGGATCTTAATGTTGTTTGCTTTTGCTTCTATAGCATTGTCAACAGGTTCTCCGACTGCAGCCGGCGCGTCGAAATTCGACGCACGCAATGAGGTGAGGGCGGTGTCGACTTGAATCAACGGTACTTCGATATCGATTTTCTTTGAAACGAGAGGTTGTGTAGCCATTTATTTTTCTCCTATCAGTCTCTTCTGAGATTGTACTGCGGGTCAAAAAATCCGCAGTGCGTCATTTGAAAAAATTCCTACTTCCAGAACTCGTCGGCTTTTTGCTGAATTCGTTTTGTCATTTTGCAGACGGCTGGCCGCGAGACCCCGCAAACGCGAGCAACTTCCGCTTGAGAAAAGCCAAGCGAAACAGCTGCCACAAGCATGCGTTCACGGGATGTGAGAAATTTGCTAAGGAAAGACTTTGCGCAGATAATGCGTTCGATCGTTGTCATATTGTTCTCCGTTCTCTCTGTCCGCCTACGGCTGGTCCAGAGCGGTTGTTTTTCTCGGGACATCCGAGAAAACGATCACACTATAACACTATCGAAGCGCAAGTGTTAACCTTTGCCACAAAAAAAACTTTCAAAAAACCACCTGGAGGATCCAGTGGAAAGTTTTCTGGACAAAATAGCGAGAGAACTGGCCGGTGTTTTCCGCTGTTCTTCTTCTAATTTGCCAGGCGGGTTTGTTTTGGATCCTTTCCCCTGAAAAACCATCGTGGATTCTGTCAAAGTATTTCCTTACCGGCTCGGTGGGCAGATTAATCAAAATTCTGGCTCTGCGTTTATGCGTGGGGATTTCAACAGCTACATCTCTAAGGGTGTTGGCCAAGTCAAGTCAATAATCCGTTCCGGTTCAATTCGGGGGAGCGCCAGCTTCCCCCCAGCTGCATCTCCAGCCGAAGCGAGGAGGCAGTCAAGGACGC
>JACQSY010000119.1 GCA_016211085.1 Acidobacteriota bacterium
CAGCGGATTGGCAAAACCAGGGTACCAATTGACTCTGACAAAATCGGAGCTCAAAAATGCGGCTTTTCTTCTTGTTTTTCAACTATTTACAATACTCTCGGACGAGAACTAGCTAGTGACGATTGCTTCAGAATCGCATGCAGCCTGAGGGGTTTAAAAACGGAAACGCATTCCCGAACGAAAGTGAAAACCCAATGCCGGAAACCCGATTTCCTCGAAATATTTGCTGTTGGCGATGTTTTCCAATACCAGGTAAGCTTCCGCGTGGCTGTTTAGTTGGTAGGCAGCCGAAGCATCCCCTTTCGCGTAGCCGGCGACTTCCCTCAACCCGAGTCCGCGAAAATCGCTGTCCGCACGATTGCCAATCCAGGTGACATTGGCATCCAAGGTCCACCTTCCCACATGCCAGGTTATGCCAAAATATCCCGAATGCGTGGGCCTCAGCAAGAGACGTTCCCCTTCAGCAAAAACCGGATCAAAGGGATTGGTGCTGCTCAGGACCCGTGAGTTCAGGTAAGTGTATCCAGCCGAAAATCTGAAGGGCTCCAGGCTTGCCTGCACGATCTGTTCAAAACCCCAGGCACGGCTTTCTCCTATGTTGAAAAACGAGCCTTCAAATGTCTCGTAGTTGGTGGTCTCAAAGGCGACAAGATTGTCGAAGATGTTGTGAAAAAAGTTCAGTTCCGCACGAACAGTGCTGTTGAAGAGCAGTTGCTCCACGCCCGCCTCAAAGCTTCGGGTCCGCTCGGCTTCGAGTTCTGGATTGCCTTTGAAAAACGGGTTCTGGCTGAATGACTCTACAAAATTTGGTTCTTTAATCCCCAGGCCGAAATTAAATTTTGCCCGAGTTTGGCCCCAAACGGTTTCCCCGCTGGGATCGCGTGCAGTCAAGGAGAAAGACAACCGTGGCGTGGCCGCAAAACCGAAGCTGCCGTTGTCTTCAAGCCGGATCCCGGCCGCGAGGGAAGCCCGTTCTGAAAGGAGAAACTGGTCCTGGAGGTAGATTCCCCAGTTAGATCGTTCTGCTCGAACCTCTCCCACATGGCCCCGCTGTCGTTCGGCGTCGATTCCAATGGTAATCCCGTGGTTCGCAAAAAGGAGATCGCTCTGATAGCTGACCAGTTGTCGGCGCGTTGCACTCAAAAACGAGAAGGGAAAATCGAAGGAGGGAAACACCGCTTTTCGACCTCGATATTCCGGTAGATAAGGGCTCGGTAGAGTCAGGACCGGATCCTCGGAAAGCTGGCTGATAAACGAATGAGAATAAGAAAAGCGCTGAGACCAGTTCGGCTTATTTTGAAATTCCCACGAGGCAGCCCAGACAAGGTCCCGTTTTCGATAATATTCTTCCTCATCGGAGCGCTCGAAGGCAGTAGGTCCCGGAACGCCGGACTTGCCACGCTCGGCGCGCGCCAGGAGTGTCAACGTAGAGTTTCGAGAGGTCTTGGCCTGCAGGGTGGAAGCAACACTATTGTTGCGAAAATAGTCATTCGGTTCACTGTTCTCGGTACTCAAGTGCTGGAAGGAACTGGAAAACGAAAAAGGACCACTGGAAGCTCTAAGGGAGGTCCCGGCCCGAAATGTGTCGTAGCTTCCACCTTCCAGAAAGAACCCTGCCTCAGGTTTGGCCGCCGGTTTGTCGATGGTAAAAATTTGAATCACGCTCGTGATCGCATCAGAGCCATAGAGCGCGCTTTGCGGTCCTCTCACCACTTCAACGCGGGAGACATTCATAGTGGAGAGGTTCGAGAGGTCCACCGCCCCTCCGGGCTGATTTAAAGGAATACCGTCCAACAAGACCTTGTTGTAATCCGACTCCCCTCCCCGAACAAAAAGGCTGGTGAGTGAACCACGCCCGCCGATTTGCAGTACATTCGATCCTGGGATGTTTCGCAGGAGTTCCGCGACGCTGGTGGCATGCTGGGCTTCAATTTCGTCATCCGTCAGTACGCTGACGCTATTTCCGATCAAACCTGCTGGTGCCTGCGTCCGTGTGGCTGTTACCACGATTTCTTCAGCATCTGCAGAGAACCGTAACCTCAAGTCACGGGTCGCCATCGCGCTCTGCTCCACTACTACAATTTCTTTTTGGACGCTGATACTGGAAAGGAGGAGCAGGAGTTCATAAGTTCCTGAAGGGAGATCGCTAAAAACGTAACCCCCCTCTGCATCCGTAAAGAGAGACTGCACGGTCTTTCCCTTTGAGACGAGGAGCAGGCGCACCTGAACAACAGGCTTGCCCTCAGGGTCGAGGACTTTTCCGGAAATAGTTCCGGCAGAAACCAAGGTGCCCGGCACTAAGGTGAGTAGAAGGAAAAAAGCAATTTGAAACATAGGCCTCCTGGGGCAAAGCCCAGCGCCGTGGGGTGGAGGGAAACTTGCGCAGGTTTTCCAACCCTTTAGACGCGAAAGGTTGTTAATAAAGTTTGCCAGGGCAGGTTTCCTGACTTACGGCTCAATGCTGCCCTCAAGACCTTCCCCTCCACATGGAGAGTGGCCGGCGTCCTTCGCCTGCTGAGGCAGCTTGCCGATCACAGTGACGCGATCGTGCGGGATTTGCACCCGCTTCCCTAGTCACCTGACAAATAGAACTACGGATTTCAAGGCTAGCATGAGCTCCACCCGGCGTCAATTTGCGCGGAGGCATTGTCGATGTTCTGAGGTTTCCCCGGGGTGCGAAGGAGAGCCGTTATGCTAATCTAACCGAAGAATGGACTGCTTGATACGAATCGCCGAGCAAAAAATAGAAGAAGCAATGATTCGGGGCGACTTTGAAAACCTGTCTCTCAAGGGAAAGCCGCTCAAGATCGATCTTTTGTCAGAGGTCCCTGGGGAGCTACGTCTCGCCTTCAGCGTGCTGCGAAATGCAGGTTTATTGCCGCCAGAGATGGAATTGCGTCGAGAAATCGTGACGCTCCGGGACCTGATTCGAGCATGCACCAAGAGCGAGTGCCGCGGCGATTTGGAGCGAAAACTTCAAGACAGGATGCTTCGGTACAACGTGCTGATGGGAAAGTAAAAACTTTCTCGATCGGATTCCAACCCCTTTCCGGAGAACCAAACCCACTACCGCTGTTCCGCAGCATTCGGCACCAAAACTTTCCATAGAGAACCAGCTGAAACGTGCGTGGGAAGGTCTGTCCTGCTGGTGGCTGCAAAGCCGGCCGATTGTTCCTGATTCAAATTGCCGTGGGTGGATTTGAGAGACGCAAAAATATCCAAAAGCCGACTTCCAAAATAAAACCCCGGCTTGAGACTCACGATTAAAGAAGCCGGATTCAAGACGTCCGTGCGACTGCTCTGCCACAGCCGGTTAATGGCGTCTGCGTAATAGTGGTTCTTGGTGAATTCAAACCACTGTTGCGGCAAGTAAAAGCCTGTGATGCCAAGCTGCAGGGGATCCGGGTCTGCCGGCACATACCCGAGCCTTTCTCCCCTTTTGCTGATTTCTGAGATCCTGCCTGCTTCAATCAGTGTTACCCGCTCTCCCCTCGTAAAGCTGGAAAATGCGACTCCCTCCGCATGCGACAAGGCCAGGGCTGTTTTTTCGACGTCCTGCTCTCCCACAAAAACCACCACTGCGCCAACAAGCCCATAAGCTGGCATGACAAACGTGTTCTTGCTTTTAAGATCGGGAGCCTGTTGAAAGCCAACTCCCTCGAGCGCGCTGGCCGGATCTGCGCGACGGTAGGAGCCAAATTCGTTGCCATGATCTGAGAAGAGGCTGATAACGGTTTCCGGCTGCTCGCGTTTCAGTTTCGCGAGTTCACGATCGACGAAGTGCAGTGTTTTCCGAAGCCTGGGGGCGCCTCCCGTGTGAGCCACGCAGTCGGTCGGGCCTACATAGAGTAGAAACGTAGCAACCTTGGAGGACTTGAAACGCTCCAGTCCTCTCTGAAAGTCGAGGCGTGCCGCCCGTTCACAGGACCATGGAGGAAAAACGTATTCCAGGGCCGATTCAACTGCGGAAGGATGGAAGTGGAAAAGCTCCCGGAAGGTTCCTCTTATAAAGTCTTCTCGGAAGCGAGAGATGAACCCCCCGAGGATCCTGTCTTTTTCCCAACTGTAATAAGTGTCTTCATATCCACGGGCCAGAGGAGAGCCAAGCGGTCTGAGTATTTCCACCATGGCCGGATTGGTCAAGGAAGGAAAAGGAGAGATCACCTGAGACGGGCTCCGCAGGAAGCGAAAAGCCCCGGTCGCCTGAAGGTCACGAAACTCAGAGAAACTTACCCCGTCCAGACAAACAACCAGATGGCGAGCTATGGCGGAAGAAGGCTGTATTTCCAAAATGAAAGTCAGAACTAAGAGCACTGCACACACGATGCCCTCTACAGCCTTCTTGATGTTTTGCACGCCTCCTTCCATGAACGGTACAAGCGTTAGATGGGCCGATCGACTAAGATACGGCACAAAGCCGTGCTTAACCGGACGCAAGACTTCAACAGGTATGGTCGCTAGTCTGCTGTCCCATTGATTTCTGACATAAGTGGAGCCGTCTGTACGTCGAGAGTTCGATGAGCAAAGCGAGCAATGCTAGCCAGGATCTGATCGGGAGATTTAGTCCAACGGAAAGGTTTTGGC
>JACQSY010000121.1 GCA_016211085.1 Acidobacteriota bacterium
GTCTCAACCCGCTGGAGCTATTCTCGTTCACCCGGCTGCCAGCTTTCACGCACTTACATGATCAATCAGGCCGCAAAGCGCGATCTTTGCAGTCAGTTGAGCTCCCAGCGGGAGGGGCTTGAGAAATGCGGGTTAGAAGACATTTGCCCGTCTCCGGACATGAGGCGATGGGCGTTTGTCGCTACAAAATCGTCGACGTAAAGAGGTAACGTAAAAGACCGGCTGCCGGGATGGCCCAGTTCTGTGTGCAATCAGCCCTGGTGCCGGAGGGGGGAGTCGAACCCCCACGGGCTGTAAGGCCCGCCAGATTTTGAGTCTGGTGCGTCTGCCAGTTCCGCCACTCCGGCGCGCGGGAAATTGTACTACACTCAGCAGAGCCCTTTGCTATTTCTCACATGCCTGAGGATGGCTACACGCGAACAGAGGCGTGGTGCAAACGAGCACTTACTCCGCTGGCGCTGGGTGCGCGCCTTCCATGAGAAGGCCCCACTTTGGCGCTTCCAGCTTGAGCTTTATTTACGTTTGCTGGCCAGAGTGCGGTAATACTCCTCGACTTTCTTGCGGTACTCGGGTGGCACTTCATCGTGGTTGACGAGCCGCACTGCCTTCTGGTCCTGTTTTTGGAGAGCCTGTGCAATCTCCAGTTCCAGCTGGCGAAAACCATCGATAACTTGCGCTTTAAGGCGGGCGATTTCCTGGGGATCAGAAAGCAGTCTTTCGGCGTCGAGACGTTTCATTTCGCCCACCAGTGCATTGAGATCTCTAGCAAGCTCAGGATTTTCCCTCAAGGCTCTACGGATCTGTTCCGCCTCGCCCAGTCGTTCCTGCCATTCGCGCTGCACCTGGCGCGGATCGATGCCGTCCGTGTTATTGCCGGCGCCTGCCTGCTGCGAAGCTGTACGCGGTCCTCCTGAGGGATTGGCTGAGCTGCGCGCCGGAGTCTGACCCTGTTGCTCTGTTGGGGAGGATTGGTCTTGATTCGACCTTCCTTGAGATTTACCCTGTCCTTCCTGGCGGCCTGCTTGTTGCTGCCCGCTTCTGGAACCGGATGGGTCCTCTTTTTGACCCGCGGAGTCGCGGCCCGTCGGCTTGGTCTCCTCTTCTTGTTGCTCCGACTGACCTTGCCCACGTGCCGACCGTTCGAGCCCGCGTTGGCGCATCGACTCCAGGTTTTCCACCAGTGAGCCAAGTTGGCTTAGCGCTTCCTGCAGCTTCTCTTCGTGACGGGATCCGCCTTGAGGGGTCAAGGCCTGGGAAGCTTCACGCACCTTTCGCGCTACTTCTTCGAGGTCTTGAGTAATTCCTTCCTCCCGGCGCTTGGCCGGTTCAATCCCGGCTCTTGAGAGCAGATCGCTTCCCTCCTGCATTTTGTCGGGAATTCTATTGTCTCGGATGTCGATCCCGGCCTCTTTCAGCTTGCGTGATGCCTCGGGTTGATCGGCCTGAAGGCTCCGCGCCGAGTTGTGTAGATCCCCCTCCAGTTGATAGAGATCTTCTTGCAATTGTGATTTGTCGCGGAGCAGGTTGCGCAAATCCTGAATCAATTCCTGACCGGCTCGACCGGATTGAGAACGTTGTTGCAGCCTTCCCAGGCGATCCACTACGTTCTTTTGCTGTTCAACGACCCGTTGCGCATCACTCTTGAGCTTCTCGATGCCCTGGTTACGCTGGCTCTCCTGATGTCTGTTTAAGGATTCTTCGGCGCGCTTCAAGCGTTCCATGGCGCGTTGCGCGCGCATTTGGGCTTCGCGATTCTGCTGGCCGGAGGCCCCGGCCTGTTTCATGTCGCGCGCCGCTTGTCGCAGTTCGCGACTGATATCGCGCAACTGCTCGCTGGGCTGATTTCTGGAGAGGCGGTCCAACTCGCGAGCCAGGCGCTCTGCTTCCTCGATCAGTTCCTCCTGTTCAGGGCTGGCGCCTCCGCCTGAAGCCTCCATGGCCTGCCTGCGCCGCTTTTCAGCAAGTTGCTGCTGACGGCGCGCGAGTTCCTTCAACTTTTCCAAGGCTTCGTCGAGCGCCTGCTGGCGATCTTCATGGCGGTTCTGCTGCAGTGTTTCATATTGATTTTTCTTTTTGTCCAGTTCGAGGTCTACGAGGTCTGCCAGCTCCTGGGCGCTGGATCCACCACCGCCACCGGCTTGCCCCTGGCCAAATGCGACTTGGATTTCCTTGAAAAGCGCCTCGGCCCTGAGCAACTGTTGAAGTGATTTCTGCTCTTCCGGCAAAGCATCACCGGGACGCAGCTCGTTCAGGTGGCCATGCGCGGGGTCCATATGCTTCATGGCTTCGTGCAGGTGCTCGACCATCTTGCGAAAACGCGGGTCGGAAATGGCCGCCTCTCGTCGCTCAATGCGTTCGGCGATGGCCTGCGCTTCACCTTTAAGCCGCTGCTGAACCAGGGCCAACGTGTGGCTGTTCTCTTCAAATTCCTGGTGGGAGGCAGTCTTCTTATCGCGCTCCAGCTTGAAGGTAGCCGCGATGATCTCTTTTTGACGGCGTGCCAGCGCAACATTGGAATCGCCTCCCCCTCCTCCTCCTCCGGATTGCTGAGATTGATAATACTCACGGTCGTAGGGTTCCACTTCCAGGAAGTAAATGTCGGTGCTGGCCTGGGAAACCGCGTCGGCCGCGACGGCGTAGTAAGAGACAAAGTCTCCGGGTTGCAGGGCAAATTCTTCCAGATAAAACGTATGCGAGCCGGCCACGGTGCGCGAAGCGCGCGGCACCTCGAGCACCATCGATTTTTCAGGTGCGCCATTGGCTGAGTAGCGCAACTGCAGTGATCGGACTGCATAATCGTCTTCCGCCTGCACTTCTACAAAGACTTCTTCGATATTCGTTACCCGTTGGTCCCGCCCCGGCCGCCGAAAAGAGACATGGGGTGGCTGGTCTTCCAGGGCAGCGATCATGTATTCATCACTGGCGGGATTCCAGAAGTTCTCTTCGTCCCTCAGATGAATTCGATAATAATCGTCCTTCTCCACGCGCAGTCGGGCGCGCCAACGATTGCCTTCGAGGGGGTGGAAGCCTACTTCTTTACCACTGTCGAGACGAATCTTGCCGCCTTTGACCGGTCGGTCGGTGGTGATGGTGATTTCGGCGGAGGTGCCCATCAACGCGCGGATGTTTCCTTCGTCCTCCAGGACGACCTGCTTGAGGCCGGAGTATGCCGGAAAAGAGAGCACAACGTGCAGCTTCTCAACACGGGCCAGTTCTGCAACCAAGATGGTAAATTGCGGGGAACGGATACCTTCTGATTCAACGTAATAATCAATCCGGTCACGTATATCAAAAAATCTAAACTTAAAGGAGTTGTTTTCCGACCCTTGCATGGAAGTTTGCTCCCATCGGGGTTGGTTCTCATAATGCGCAAGAATGCGCACGTTCTGTGACGTGAATCCGTTGAGAGCGGCCGTGATCTCCAAGTCAGCGCGTTTGCCCACTTTTACATTTCCAGGCGAAACTGAAATGGAGTAAAGCGGTGCGCTCTGCCGGTCTAACCAATCCCAGAAGAGTTTCCCCATACTGTAGTGATAAGCTTCTGGTCCTGCAAAAAATAAGTAGGAAAAAAGACCCACCGATAAGATCAATGCTGAAAACGCAATGACTGTTTCCCGCGGGTGATAAAAACGAGGTAACGACAAGGACTGGAGCCGGGTCCAGGTATCCCTCTCCAGCAAGGTTCGAATGGTACGGTGCACTTTGTCTCCACCTTCAGAGAGTTCAACTGCCGTGGAAAGCGTCTCCTGCAGATGGGGATACTTCTCCTCCAGAAAGCGTGCCGTCTGACGATGCGAAGGTGCGGCACTGAGTGGTCGAAAGACGTAACGAACAAAAACAATAATGAGGCCCGCCAGCACCAGCAACCGTACCCAGAAAACCACGTCGTCGGAAAAATTGTCCTGGACCAGAACGTAGGCTGAAAGCAGTGAGACAACAAGAAACCCGCCCAACAAAATTGCAATTCCTTTCAACAGGCGTTCCAGCTGAAGCCTTTTTCGAACCGCCTGAAGAGTTTCAAAAATATGACTGGTCCGGCTCATCGAAGTCCCTCCTACGAGCGCTATGTTAGACGCTGGTTGCCGTAATAAGCGTTTGCAACCGCGGCCTCAACCAGGAGCAGCAACGCTGCAATACCCAGAAACAGCCACCACAAAGACTGTTGTTGCTCGCGTTGCTCGATCGAGCTTTGCAACGGGTTGGCCTCACTTCTTAAGCTTCCCGGCACCAGAGCGGCCTGAAAGTCCTCCACGGCCAGGCGTGCCAAGTCTGACTCATTGGGATCTGTGTTGACGGCAATCCAATCCGTCTTCTTACGTTCTCTTATTTCATAATGGCCGTTTAATTTCAATGGAAGGAACTGGGGCGACTGCGAATCGAGGGCAAAAACGCGCTGTCCTCGCGGATCAAGAACGTTCCAGGTTCTACCCAGCCCTTTTCCTCCTTCGCTCCACCGCTCCACTGGCAGAAGCTGGTTGACCCTCACGAAACTTTGAAAAGGAGTCCATCTCGAGGCGTACTGAATCACTTGCTGCCAAAAAGGTAGAAAAGAACTTCTCAAAGGGAAGTCGTTCCAAACAGGCTGCAGAGAAGATGCAAAAATGAGCACTCTTCCCGCACCCACATCACCTTCGATCATTGCGGGAACGCCTTCACTGAACCGCGCCAGAATCCTGGCACCCGCCTTAGGCTCGAGCTTCCAGTATCCGTAAAATTGCGTACTGACAATTCCCGGCTTATGAGAATCCTGGAAAATAGAAAAAATCGGATGCTGCCAGTTGGCGTCAGTGATTGACACAAAAGGGACGCCCTGAGTACGGGCAAATTGTTTTTCTGTGAGCGTTACAGGGAGTATGCCACCCAACTGATTCTCATAAGTCCCCGGGTCTGCAGAGTTACCGAGAATGATAACGAGCCCACCTCCCTTTTCCAAATAAGGAGCGAGCAGTGGGGCAGAAGGAGGCCGCGCTACGTCATTGAGGATGACAACTGGAGAAATTGAAGGATCAAGTAACCGGGGTTCCAGGTGCCTTACCTGGCGAACTTCAAAAGGAATATTTTCTCCGGTAGACAAGGCGCTGATCAAGAAGAACTCGTTCTCTTCGGTCAGCAATGGAACCATTCCAGCCTTCTGCTTCTCTAGAACAAAATACAGCGTATTATCCTGAGGTAGAGCATCCGCAGGTTCCACGACGATTCTTCCGCGGTGAACACCCGGCTCCACAGGAAAAGGTTGAAAGCTCAAGCTGGTTTTACCGGACGCATCAGTTTGAAATGTGACCTTCTCGAAGGGCTTCTCCTCGAGATAGAAGGTTGCTGTCCCGTTAACCTTCGCGGGCGGAAAATGCCGCAGCTGCATGACGATTGGAGCAAAGTATTGGTCGGTAAACACCTGGCGCTCGATGCGCGCCTCGGCAATATACAGGTTTGCAATATTCTGTCCGACGTTTGCCGTTGTAACCTTGATCCCGGCCGGCACTTTCCAGCCCTGTGTGGATCCGAGCCCGCTTCTCTGAAAATCGGTGATCAAGAAGATTTCCTTTTGCGCGTTTCTTGCCTCTTGGAACTGATCTGCTGCCAATCGCAGGGCTTCCACGTAAGAAGTCGCTTCGAATGCCTGCGAGACGCGACTGCGCAGCAGGTTCAGCAACTCTGCCGGTGAGCGTTCCCAGCCGGAGACCACTTCGACGGTCTCTCCGAATTGAACCAGCATCCCCTCGTCCCCGCTGTGCAGCGAATGGATCTTCTTTTTCGCTTCGGCAAGGGCCTTCTCCCATACTGGCGCGGCTGACATGCTTAAGGAATGATCGAGCAATATTAGGACCGATCGGGCAGCCGAGGGGTTCACCGCGGACCACCACTCTCTTGTCAATACCGGGCGTGCAAAGGCGGAGACAATCAACGCAATGGCAAGGCAGCGGAGCAGCAGCAAGAACAGGTATTTCAGCTTCTGGCGCTGGAGGTCTTTTCGAGGAATCCTGCGAAAAAACATCAATGAAGCAAAGGGAAGACGCTCGCTCCTCTCGCGTCGGATCAAGTGAAGAATAATCGGACCGGCGATGGCCAATGCCCCAAGTAAAAATAGCGGCGCCAAAAACTGCATGTGTGACGGAGCCTCTGATTAAGATTTCAAATGGTCTTTACCCATCAGTACTTTCGCACCCGGGCTGAGAGGTAAGAAAACAGTGCAGCGTCCAGTGGCCGCCCGGTGTTGAGCAACTCATAATCAATGGAAATGGCCCGGCATTCCTTCCGTAGTTCGTCAATATGTTTGCGCAGCAGCTCAAGGTAAGCCCGGCGAGAATATTCCGGGACATACGTTACGTGATCCCGGACCTCCATATCCTCCAGGGTGGCGATCTTTCCGATGGGCATCTCTATCTCCACCGGGTCGAGAACATGGAATAGGATCAGATCGTGACCGCGGTGCTGAAAAAAGCGGAGGGCGCGCGCCACATCTTTCACCTCGTGGTAAAGATCACTGATGATAATAATAACGCCCCGGCGTCGCGCACGGCTGGCCAGTTCCTCCATGGCCTGCGGAAGATTGGTTTGGCTTCCGGTCTCCAGTTGCTCCAGCCGATGTAATAGGGTCAGGAAGTGGGTAAAGCGGGAGCGGGGAGGAAGGTAGTCACGGGTTTCAGCGTCAAAGGTCATCAAACCGGTAGCGTCTTTCTGGCGCATGGAAAGATAGGCGATCGAAGCCGCCAGGAACCGGGCATAATCGAGCTTGGTGACGGCGCCGCTGCTGAAACCCATACTGGCGCTGGTGTCCAGAAGAATCTGCAGTTCGGTGTTGGTTTCTCCTTCATATTTCTTGACGTAAAAACGGTCGGTGCGCCCGAAAACTTTCCAATCCACACCACGGATGTCGTCCCCCGGAGAGTATTCACGGTACTCAGCAAAATCCAGACTGAAACCGTGGTAGGGAGAGCGATGCAATCCCGCCAGAAAGCCCTCCACGACCGTACGGGAGATCAACTGAAGGCTGGTGATCTTGCTCAGGATCTGTGGGTCAATCAGCCGGTTGGAAGTGCGTGAAATGCCCAGGCGCATGATGGTTACAGGCCTGACTTTGGAACCGGCACTGTTTCCAGTAGCCGATCGATAATTTGAAGTGGTTTTACGTTTTCGGCCTCGGCGTGGAAGTTTGTCAAAACGCGGTGCCTGAGCACCGGCCGTGCCAGGGCCCGTATGTCTTCGCAGGAAACGTTATAGCGTCCCTTGAGCAGCGCGCGGGCCTTGCCGCCGAGGATCATGAATTGCGCTGCTCGAACGCTGGCTCCATAGCTAACCCACTCTTTTACGAAAGGGGGGGCCAGCGGATCATTGGGCCGGCTCGTCCGGGCCAGTCGCACTGCGTAACGCGTCACTTCCTCGCTGGCGGGGATCTTCCGCACCAGAGATTGGTAGCGCAGGATGTCGGCTCCGGAGATGACCTGCCTGATTCGTGCGGAAATGTCTCCAGTAGTTTGATTCACGACATTGATTTCGTCCTGCTCGCCGAGGTAGTCGATGATGATGTTGAACATGAAGCGGTCCAGCTGGGCTTCGGGGAGGGGGTAGGTACCTTCCAGCTCGATGGGGTTCTGCGTCGCCAGCACAAAAAAAGGCCGGTCCAGCTCGTAGGTCATGCCCCGTACAGTCACTCGACCCTCCTGCATGGCCTCGAGCAGGGCGGCCTGCGTTTTTGGAGGGGTCCGGTTGATTTCGTCCGCAAGGATAATGTTCGCAAAAATGGGACCGCGCACAAATTCAAGCCATCGTTTGCCTGTATTGCGGTCTTCCTCGATGATCTCGGTGCCGGTAATGTCCGCCGGCATTAAATCAGGCGTGAACTGGATTCGTTTGAATGTCAGTCCCAGCGTCTGGGCCACGCTATGCACCAGCAGAGTCTTGGCAAGGCCCGGCAAACCCGTAATGAGGGAATGTCCGCCGACGTTGAGGGCGATCAGCACTTCCTCGATGACATCCTCCTGGCCCACGATCACCTTCCTCAACTCTGAGAGAATCTTCTGGTGGGCGTCCAAAAACGACACAATCAGTTTTTCAAGCTGATCTTCCCGTTCGGGCTCCAGCTGCGTTTTCTCAGGAGAACGCAAGATCGGATTAAGATTTTCCATGATTGTCCTTTTTTTGACTGACAGTGGATCGAAGCCAAAGCGAAGGCTTCTTTCCGCGGTCTAGTGGGTCAACCCATAAATCACATAATTGATCCCGAACTTGTAAGCTTCATTAGAAAGCTTCACGGGAGTGAGCGACTCGTCCGACCATTCCCAATAGTCTCCAATGTCATTATTGAAATTTGCGACTACCTGCAGACGGTTTTTCTCGTCGAAGAGCCCGTAGAAAGTGGGCTTGCCAAAAACCTCGTAAGGCGGAATCATGTCCAGAGTCTCAATATCGTAGAAACAATGAAAGACTGGATGATCCAGCTTGAGCTCTTGAAAAGAGCGGTCCGGGAGAACTTTCTTCATAGAAGATGTTAAATTGTTCCATTCAGCGGGTCCCCTGAAGTCGTCGAAGATCACGAAACCACCCCGTTTCAGATACTCGCGGAGATTGGCGGCTTCCTCATCGGTGATGTTCCAGTAGCCCGGTTCGCTCACATACAGGAGAGGGTAATTCATGATTTCAGGATCGTGTAGGTCGAGAATCAAATACGATTCCGGAGTGGTCTTCACCGATGTGATCTCGGAGAGAATTTTCAAGAAATTTCGCTCTGCCCGGGGGTAATCGTGCATCCAGGGGGGAACCCAGCGTCCCGCCGCAAAGTCATTCATGAACCCGTTATAGCGAATGCGAACAAACTGGAAGTAGTTGAGGCTGTTCGGGTTTGACTTTCTTTCGTCGCTACGAGCCGGAATCACCGATAGCAACAGGAGAAAGACAGCAACAATTACCTTCACCCCGTATTTCATTGCGTTAGCTCCAAAAGCAATTGCTGTGCCAGCTCGTAGCCGGGAGCGATTTCCAAAGCCAGCAGCGCCTGGCGGCGCGCCGCCTCTACATCCCCGGACTGTTTGTAAGCGCGTGCCAGCCCGTAGTGGACCTGAGCTGGGTTCGTCGGTTTCATGGTTAGAAGGACCTGGAGCTCGCGGGCTGCCTTCTCGGGCTGCTGTAACTGCAGATACAAATCTGCCAACAATTGATGCGCTGAGACATCCAGCGGATCGACAAACATTGATTCCTCCAAAACTTGAGCTGCTTCTTGGAGGGCGCTCACCGGAACAGAGTCTCCTTCCGACAAAAGGCGCGCCAGCTTTACAGCATTATCGGAGAGTTTGGGTGACACTTTCCACCACTGTTTCAGAATTCCTATAAGACGCGCCTTGTCCTGGAGCTTCTCGTGGATTTTCACGAGGAGGTCGTAGGGGCTGTCCTCGCCTGCGTTCCAGGGGAAAAGCCGCACGGCATTCTCAATAAAAGGAATTGCTTCACTGCTTTTTCCAAGCTGGTGCAAACGCTGACCCACTAGAAGGTTGGTGTAATAACTTTCGGGCGCGCTGCGGGCGATCTGCACGAGTTCTTCAACGCTGCTCAATTTTTCAAGGACCGGGTTGAGGCGGTCTGTGTCCAGAGTGCGCACCAGTGGTGTGAGCCGGCCTTCGAGCTCCCGCCTGAATTCGGCTTCAAACTCGTCGATGGTCTGGCTCAGGTCTTCTTTGAAAATCTGCTCCAGCGTTTTTCCATGCGCAAAGGAAATCAGCATGGCTTGGATCTTGGCGGCGCCGTGACGCTGCTCGATGAACTCACAAATCCATCCTGCCTGAAAATAACTGATCTCGAGCTGCAGAGGGTTGCGAGGCCGGTTGAAACCGGAATTAAGCTCTCGGAGTGAGAGCAATTCACCTTTGCGGTAAGCCTCGACGAAATGGGGATTCAGATGCTCTCCCCATCCGGCGCCTGCCTTTCTTTCTTCCATCATGGAGATCCCTTCAGTAACCCAGCGAGGGACTCTGTGATTACTGAGTGAAAGTGTGACCACATGGGCCACCTCGTGCCAAAGAGTCGAGCCCCAGTGAAACTGGTCGCGAGGCCGGGCTGATGGGGAATCCATCGCCACGACTCTTCCAAAGGTCGCTCCCAGAGCCCCCAGACCGGGCAATCCCAGGGTGCGGACTGCAAAATCCTCGTGATCGCGATACATTTCAAAAACGTACTTTCCGCTTACCTCATGCCCGTATTTTTTCTCCAGAGTCGTCAAGCTCCTTTCAAGCAGTTCTTCGATGTAGGGGCGGAGCGCCCCGGCTTCCTCCTGGTGGAGCTTGACTCGAAAATGCGCTGTTTCCAATTGAGAAAACCGATCAAAGCTGTCCAGCAAGCGCAGCGTGTTGACGGTCCAGATATTGAACGGGTCAACGTTGTAGGCTTGCTCCAACAGTTGCTTGCCCTCTTCTTCCTCACCCAATCTCAAGAGGTTGATGCCCAGAGCAGAAACGGCAGACCAGTGGCGGAGATCGAGGCGGATTGCTTCGCGATAAAAGTCGTTAGCCTCATTGGACCTTCGCTTCAAAACCGCCATTTCCCCCAACAGCTCATACAGATCAGCATCTTTTGGATTGATGGCCAGGATTTTGCGGCGCTCGTCTTCAAAGGCTGCAGATTCATCGCGGAAATAATGGGCCGCACATTTCAGACGCAGCAAAGGCAGAAAGTTTGGATTGATGGCAAGGCCGCGGTGGATCGTGTTCAGAGTTTCTTCCCAATTCTCTTCCTGCAGGGAGAGGGTGGCCTGAAAGGCCAGCGCCTCCATGTTTTCGGGATTCAACGCCAGCGCAGTTTTCAGTGTTTCGGTTACTCCAGGCTTTGACTGATCTTTTAAAGCTCGCGCCAGGCCCACATAGGCTGCATCCAAAGACAGATCTCGCGGAGCCAGGCCCAGTGCTTCACGAAAAATGGATTCAGCTTCGGCCGCATTGAATTTTTCCAGATAAAGATTTCCCCAATCCACATACATCTCTACAGAAACGGGGGTGGCAGCTGCGGCTTCCATAAAAATTTCATTCGCTTCGTGCCATAGATCGAGTCGCCAGGCTGCGCAGGCCGCATGGCCGATTTCTTGTGAGGTACGAAGCTTGCCCTGCCTGTAAAGATCCAGCAGCCTGCCGGCGTATTCGTCCGCTTGAGTGCGCGAACCCTTGCGTTCAGAAAGCTCCATCAAAAGGCGGAGGCCTCGGGCTGTCGCCGGTTCCGAGGCCAGCACCCGGTCTTCGACCTGCCGGTATTCTCCACGTTGGAGAAGAGATTTAATTTCGTTCCAGTCAATCTGAGGGGCGCCGGCCGCGCGCTCGCCAGACAGGAGCAGGAGAAGAAATAACTGTTTTTTCACTTTCCCATCTCCAGGGCACGAAGTTGCTCGCTGACACGGGCGAGTTGCAACAGCAGCTGTTCCAGTTGTTTGTAGTATTCCGCCTCGGCTAGAGAACCCTTTTGGAACTTCAGATCTTCCACCTCTCTCTCGAGGCGAACCTTGTTGCGGGCCAGCTCACGCGCCTCCGCGGTGGTGTATTCCTGGATTGGCGGAGCCGAAAGGTAGGAAATCGAAGCCAGTTGTCCCTCGCCGGCAACTGCACGGGGTTCCGGCGAGCCCTCTCCATCTCCGTTGTCATCCAGGAGCGGGTGTTCCGTCTGCAGGCGGCCCTTTTCCTGATACCATGACTCCACCCTGGTGCGGCTGAAAAGGAATGCTTCCAGAAGCGAAACCTTGCCATTCTGATCTGCGTCGGACTCCGGGCTTTTGAAAGCTTCAAGAAAAAAGGAGGGAAACAAGGGGGGCTGGCGCTCAAAATGATTTCGTGTGGCGGTGAGGATGACGCGGTTTCTAGCGCTGAGCCGGCGAATCAGGGCGCCACTCGCGCTGGTGGCTGCGATGAGGTAAATGCGCCGGTTGCCTGCGCGGTTCATCGCATTGTGCAGGTCCGATTCGGAAAGATCAGGCCCGTTAATGTTGAAACGGAATTCTTTGCCGTCGTGATTTCCATGCCCGATCAGCACAATCCAGAGTTCACCTTGCGGCGTCAGGGAACCGGTTGCTTTGTCAATCACCTGCAGCACGGCTTCTCTTTTCTGCGTTCGTCCATCTAGAAGAATAACGGCGCACCGGTCTTTTTCCTGAAAGAGTTTTTCGAAGGTGTGACCCCAGTTTAAGAAGTTCTCTTCATACTCCGGAACGCCTCCGAGCCCGGTCACAATGACGCACGCTGCATCGGCCCGGAGCTGCGCCGGCGCTAGAAGAAAAAAGAGAAGAATGCCGGGCGCTGCTCCAGGAAATACCCTGCAACCTGACATTAGCCTCAGATTAGATAACTCCATACTTCTTTCTAAGTGTCCATTCGGTCAGCAGCAGGCCCAGCAGAACGATAAGGTTGATCGGCATGTCCCACAGATCGAAAACCTCGATTACCGAGGCGCGCGTCGTGTTGTAAGCTGCTTCCTCGGGGAGATCATCCACGTTGGCCAGCGTGTAATAACGTCCTCCAGTGTCCTGCGCCAGTTTTTCAAGGAAATCCTTCTTTTGCACCGCGTCAAAATATTCTCGAGTCTTACTGGAGACAAGGAAGTAAACTTCGGCTGTTCCATAAACCTCGTCGGCGGCGTCACCTCGGGCTGAAACACGTATTTGATGTAAACCATCCTCCGCCGGGACCCACTGGCTTTTAAAAATTCCGTCTTCGCCTGGATTCCAGGAGAGTACGATTTTGTCTTCCTGGCCGGATGGAGCCACGACCGACGCTTCGACCAAAGCATCGTTCACGCGTGTGAACAAGCGGTCGTTGATCTCTGCCCGGATCTGAACTGCTTCGTTTTTCGCATAGGTCTCTCGCTCCGTCTCCACAGTGACCGGGTCTTTTGCCGTGCTTACCATCCAACGCAGCATCTGTCGCCAGAAAGTTTCATGGCTCTGGTCTTTATGGTCCTGGAGCATTTGCCAGCGCCAGCTGCTGCCGGTAAGGAAGGCGAGCGTGTGCCCGCGCCCATAACGTTGGTAGGCAAGCAAGGGGACGTCTTTATTCTCTGCGCCGGTCCCATGAGCCAGAATCACTGCCCCCGATTTAGCGCTCTGGACAATATTCCAGTCCTTCAATTCAGGGAGACTGGCCCAGATTCTTTGATTCTCTTTTTCTTCCAGAGAAAGTTGCAGCGCTGGATGGTGGAGTCCGTATTCACTAATCTTGACGCTGGCTTCGCCCTCTGCATACGGTTCCGTCACGCGGGCGGCAGCGCCGGATTGCTGGAGCCAAACCGGGAGTATCTCCTCAATGGGCGTGTTTTCGTACTTGCCCGAACTAAAGGAGGAACTTCCTCCCAGCATGAGGAAGCCGCCTCCTCTTTTACCTACAAAATCACGGATCATTTCCATCTGCTGGAATGTAAAAAAGGACGATTCGACGTTTCCCAGAATGATTCCATGGTACTGGAAAAGCTCCTCAGCCTTGGCAGGGAACCCAGCCGCGAGCGCATTCTCGTCTTCGATTCCCTGGCGGTAGAACTTGTTCATGGCGGTGCGCAGCAATGTTTCAAGACGGATGTTTTTGTCTTCGGCCAGTGATTGACGTATGAATTTGTAATCCCACCGCGGGTGGCCCTCAACGTACAGCACGCGGCGCTGGAGGTTTTTGACCTCGAGAATCATCGAACGTGTGTTGTTTTCCGCGATTTTCTCGCCCTGCAGGGGTTTCACCGAGAAATGATAGGTGCGCGTTCCTTCCTGCTTGGGTAATAGTTTCACCTCGGCGCTGGTTATTTCAGCATCGCGTGGGAAGTGAATTTCGCGGGTCTGCACAAGCGTGGAACCATCGCGGACTTCCAGGCGGCCCCGGCTGCCTCCGAAGCCATGATGCCGCAAAGTCACTCGCGCCACTGCTACTGACTCTGGAAGCAGCAAGCGCGGGGCGCTCACCTGGACCAGCTCGACGTCCTTTTCAAGCGCCTGTGGCCCAATACCCACCGTGTGCACCGGCACTTTGCGAGTCTTCAGCTCGGTCAAAACCGGCCGGAAATCCTGATAGCCGTTGTCGGATCCGTCGGTGACAAGCACAATGCCGCCCAGAGGCAGGTTCTTTGTCTCCGCGAGGACTGCCTTGAGGGCTGCTGCAATGTTGGTCTGCTCGCCTTCCCACGTCAGTTCCGTGGGGTTTTCCAGACGCTGAGGAGAGCTGTCAAACTTGAATCGGCGTACGTAAAACTTCTCCTCAAGGGCATGAGAGAAGGAGGAAGAAGGGTCCACCAGTTGGTGGATACGGGAGACTTCTTCCCTATCTGGTCCGGGAATGGCTACACTTCGCGAATTGTCGACCACCACGGCGAATAAGTTTTCCTTGGGGACCATGGAGGAAAGTACCAGGGTGGGACGCATCAGCAGCGACAGGAGCAGAAGCAACAGCAAGGTGCGTACGGCCAGCAGGGCCGTCCTGGCCCGCCGGTCGACAGCGAGCCATTTTCCGCGATATAAAAAAATCAAAGCGAATACGATTGCCACCGCAGCAACTGCAATTTGCCAGCCTGCAAGCGGCCACTGGAAGGCGCATTCCCCCTCACGAAAAAAGAATGGGCGATACTTAAAGAAAAAGCTGAACAGATCTTCCATTACGACTAAATGTCAGTATGAGAATCGGGTCAGTCAAAATAAGGGGTGTTCTCCTTATTAGATTATCACACAGATTTTCCCCAGGTGCGGGATCGGAATGCCCCTGCATCAACCGTGAGCGATGCCGGAAGCTTCCCGCTTTATGAGGCGCCAGGCATCCTCCACGTGTTTCTGTTCAGTCCGGATATTACCCACTGAGAATCGCAGGGCCACGTTTCCGCGCAGTTTTGTATCCGACAAGAAAATCTCACCGGTGCGATTCAAATTTTGTAGAAGCCTTGTGTTGAATTGATTAGGGTCACGGCTCCGAACTCGGAAACACACCGTGCTGAACGGCACGGGAGCCAGGCGTTCAAAGGAGGGGTCCTCATCCACGCGGTCTGCAAACCAGCGCGCCAGCCGGACATGTTCACGCAGCCGCTCGCGCAATCCTTCCATGCCAAAGCTGCGAATGACGTACCACAACTTAAGCGCGCGAAAGCTACGGCCAAGCTGAGGGGTAAGATTCATGAAATCGGTACCGCCGTCCTCTGGGGAGCGCAGGTATTCCGGTACAAGGCTGAACGTTTGAGTGAAGGCCCCCTTGGGTTTCCATAGCAGGCAACTGATCTCCATGGGATTGAATAACCATTTATGTGGATTGACGATCAGTGAATCCGCCACGGAAAGGTCGCCCACCACTGGGCTGAGTTCGGGGACTATCTTGGCAAATCCGGCATAGGAAGCGTCCACGTGGAGCCACAACTTTTCCTGCCGGCAGATGGCGGCGATGGTTTCAAGGGGATCCACGCTGGTGGTCGAGGTTGTGCCGACCGTGGCACATACAAAAAACGGCAGGTGCCCTCTCTCTCTGTCCTTCCTGATTGAGGCTTCCAGGTGCTGGGGTCGTAGCCGGTATTCCGTGTCCACGGGAACCTTTACGACGTTATCCAGGCCGATGCCCAGCGTCAGCGCAGCACGGTCGAGAGAACTATGGGCCTCCTCGGACTGGTACACGCGAAACACGGGAAGACTGCGCCCGCTCAAGCCCTTGTTCCTCAGGTCCAGTCCAGGCACCTGATGCAGCGCCGCGGCCATCGCAAAAAGCGAGCCCAGCGAGGCCCCGTTGGTGAGGATTCCTTCGGAATCAAAGGGGTAGTCGACCATTTGTTTGACCCAGTCGAGCACCACCTCCTCAAGCGCACATGCCGAAGGCGCCGTGCTCCATTTCATCAGGTTTACGTTCAAGGCGGCAGCGAGCGTCTCGGCCAGAATTCCGGGGCCACTGCCGGTGTTCGGGAAGTAGGCAAAAAACCGCGGGTGGTTCCAGTGTGTGAGATAAGGAACCACGCGTTCTTTAAAGTCCCTGAAAATCATTTCGAGTGGCTCTGCCTTTTCAGGAAGGGCGCACTTCAGGCGCTTTCGCAGTTCTTGAGGTGAGACCGGCGTGGTTACTGGAATATCGTCGAGGTTTTGAAAATATTCCGAGATCCAGTTGAAGACCTGCTCGCCCTGGCTTCTAAATTGTTCGATGCTGATATCGCCGAAGGTCAAAGCAGGCTCATGTTATGAGCAAAAGGCGGGCCTGGGCAATCAAAACCTGCCGCAATGACTGGCGATCGAAAGAAGAAATTCATCAATGGGGCCGAAGCTTCAGATTGCAACACTATTCTATTAAGATGGCCGTTTCGCTCGCGTGCGGTAGAATGACGGCGTCACGATGCTAGAGATCACACCTCGAAGAACGCGTTGGATCACTGCAGGTGTCATGCTGGGCATGTTCCTGGGGGCTTTGGAAGCTACAGTGGTCGTCACCGCAATGCCTACGGTCATCTCCAGTCTGGGCGGGCTGGAGTTGTACAGCTGGGTATTCTCTCTTTATTTCCTCACCACCACGGTGACGGTTCCGCTGTGGGGGCGCTTATCAGATCTTTACGGTCGGCGTTTTTTTTACCTGGCGGGAATTATCTTGTTCGTTTCTGGTTCCATGGCCTGCGGCCTCAGCAGCAGCATGACGCAGCTCATTATCTTTAGAGCTGTTCAAGGAACCGGCGCCGGGGCGTTGATCCCCTTGGGGATGACAATTATTGGGGATATTTTCCCGCTGGAGAGACGTGCTCGCATGCAGGGCCTTTTCAGCGGCGTCTGGGGACTCGCCAGCATTTTAGGTCCACCGGTCGGAGGTTTCGTCACCGATCAATTCTCGTGGCGCTGGGTGTTTTTTCTCAACTTGCCTTTTGGAATTCTAGCGGGAGCCATCATTGCGATCGCACTGAGAGAACCGAAAAGCACCCACACACAGCGTGTGGACTACGTGGGCGCAGGTTTGCTGGTGCTTTCACTTTCGGCGCTTTTCATTGGGCTCGACCAGTGGGGAACGGAAGGTTCCCAGGGGCTTTCATCGCTATTGGTTGTTTTGGCTCTTGGGCTGCTGCTGGTTTTTTGGCTGGTGCAGAGACGAATTCCAGATCCCATCCTCCCTCTGCACCTTTTTCGCGATCGACTTTTCTTTGCAGCTACCGCTAACGGCCTTTTCTCCGGCATGGCTCTTTTCGGGGCAATATCCTTTATTCCTTTGTTTGTTCAGGGAGTGCTTGGAACCACCGCCACCGAGGCCGGATACAGCATGACCGCGCTGATGGCTGGGTGGGTCATCTTCTCAGTCATCAGTAGCCGTCTCATCCTCGTTCTCAACTATCGCACCATTGTCATCACTGGAATGGTTTTTCTCATGGGTGGCTTTTTCGTCCTCAGCCGCGTCACCAGCGATAGCAGTGAGCGCGAGATCCAAATCCTGATGTTTGTGGTGGGTATGGGGATGGGACTCAGCGCCATTCCGATGGTGATTGCGGTGCAGAACCGTTTTCCGAGGGAATTTCGAGGTGTGGCTACTTCAGCGACCCAATTCTTTCGCACCATCGGCGCCTCGGTCGGTATTGCCATTATGGGCAGCATCATGGCGCGTGACATGCTGTCGCGTCTCTCTCGTCTCCGCTCACCTTCCCAGGCGAAAGAACTCGCCTATTTTGCTCATCACCCCGATGCCATTCTAAACCCGGCTTACAAAAGCCAAATACCGGCACCCATCATGGAGACTCTCCGTGAGGTGCTGGGTAGTGCTTTGCAAGACGTGTTCTTTACGGGTTTTGTGGTCTCGATTCTGGCTTTTGCATCCGCCTTCCTGGTACCGCGAGGTTCAGCTCACGACCTGCGCGAAAATCAACCGCTGCAGGAACCAAAGCAGGCTTAAATAGTCTCCGTCCGGCGCGGCTTGGACTGCCCGGTTACAGCCGGCTGGAACGGAGCATTCAGCCCCAGTTTTTGGTGCTTGGAAAGGGAAGAAAAGCCTTTGGGCAGCAATGCTTTTTTGACAAGTAACCCCGCTTCACGTATAATTTTTTGATCGCGGAGAAAAGCGGGGAGGCTTCATGAGCTTTAAGATTGGTGATAAGGTTGTTTACCCCAACCACGGGGTCGGGATCATTCAACAGGTTTGCAAACACAATATTGCAGGCCGCCAGGAAGAATTTTATACTCTTAAAATCGCATCCAACAACTCGACGGTGATGATCCCCATCGGTAACGTTGATCAGGTGGGTTTGCGCCGCCTGTGCAACGAAAAGCAGCTAAAAAAGCTCTTTCAAATCCTCAAGGATAACTTCAGCACTCCGAATCCAGACTGGAAAGATCGCTACAAGGACAATGTTGAGAAGATGAAGACGGGATCGATCTTTGATGTGGCTGAAGTTCTGAAGAACCTTTATTTCTTGAGCTTTCAAAAGAGCCTGTCTTTTCGCGAAAAGAAGATGTTCGATCGCGCGCGCCAACTCGTGGTGTCTGAAATCGCGACCGTGCGGGGGCAAACTGCTGAGATCGTGGAAAGCCGGGTCGACGATTTGCTGATGTCAGCCTACCGGCGCCAACGTACCGGTACGGCCTGAAAGTCAGACGCTGGCTGCCACTTCCGACAACGCTTCGTTCGCTCGCTGAATGGTCACCGCAATTTCCTGGTCGGAGTGTGCGCTCGATACAAAGCAAGCCTCAAACTGCGAAGGCGCCAGATAAATTCCTCGCTCTAACATCTTACGGAAGAAACTGCCGAAGAGCGAAGTATCTGATCTTTTTGCCGATAGAAAGTCGGTCACTGGGGCGTCGCTGAAGAACGGCGTGAGCATGGAGCCGCAACGCTGTACCCGGAGCGCTATTCCTGAATGAGAGGCAGCCTGGCTGATTCCCTCGACCAGCTTAGCCGCCATCTTTTCCAACCGTCCGTAAGGTTTCTCCGTCTCCAGTATGTCAAGCGTTTTCAGTCCTGCTGAGACGGCAATCGGATTTCCCGAAAGAGTCCCGGCCTGGTAGACGGGGCCGTCCGGAGCAATCAGCTTCATGATATCGCTTCGGCCGCCATAGGCCGCCAGCGGTAAGCCGCCTCCCACAATTTTCCCAAGGCACGTCAGCGGTGCAGACAGTCCGAAGAATTCCTGAGCCCCTCCTGCAGCCAACCTAAAGCCGGTGATCACCTCGTCGAAGATAACCAGAGTCTGGTGCTTGCGACACAGGAGAAGCAGCTCACTAAGAAAGTTGGGGCCCGGCAAAATAACGCCCATGTTGGCAGGAACCGGCTCCACAATCACGGCTGCAATTTGGTTCTTATATTTGGTGAACGCTTTCTCTAAAGCTTCGAGGTCATTGAAAGGAATGCTCAAAGTATGAGAGGTGAACTCGGAGGGTACTCCGGCGCTATCGGGAAGCCCCAGTGTAGCCACACCCGAGCCGGATTGAACCAGCAGAGAATCAGAATGCCCGTGGTAGCAGCCGTCAAACTTCAGGATCTTGTCCCTGCCGGTGAACGCTCGCGCTACCCGAAGCGCGCTCATCACGGCTTCAGTTCCTGAACTCACCAGACGAACCCTTTCCATTGAGGGGAAAAAATGATGGATTTTGCGGGCAAGCTCCACTTCAAGAGGCGTAGGAGCTCCATAGCTGGTTCCGCGGAGCGCGGCTTGCTGAATTGCTCGAACCACATCAGGATGGGCATGGCCCAGGATCAGCGGACCCCACGAGCCTACATAATCGATGTACTCATTGCCATCAACGTCACGAAGTCTGCAGCCTTGTGCCGACTCGATGAAAAGAGGATTCCCACCCACGGCCTTAAAGGCACGCACCGGGCTGTTGACCCCACCTGGAATCAGGGATTGCGCCTCTGAAAACAGCCGGGCGCTGTTAGTGCGGGAGCGGCTCAAAAGTCCCCCTTGCGGATGAGTTTTGCCACTTCTTTCGAAAAATAAGTAAGAATTAAGTCGGCCCCAGCCCTGCGAATTGCCAGCAGGGTTTCACGCAATGTATCTTCTCTCCTCAACCAACCCTGCTGAAAAGCTGCCATCAATGCCGAATACTCTCCGCTGACCTGGTAAGCGGCCACCGGCACGTGAACCGCTTCTCTGACGCGGGCAATCACGTCTAGATAAGGCAAGGCGGGTTTGACCATTACCATGTCGGCCCCTTCTTCGATATCCAGCAGCACTTCCTTCAGGGCTTCCCTCCCGTTGCAGCTGTCCATCTGATAGCTTTTTCTGTCTCCGAACTTGGGCGCCGACTCGGCCGCTTCTCGGAAAGGTCCGTAATAGGCTGAAGCGTATTTGGCAGCGTAGGAAAGCACAGGGATGTGAGTCAGTCCATTGTTGTCCAGAGCCTCACGAATGGCCGCGACTCTGCCGTCCATCATGTCAGAAGGGGCTACCACGTCTGCTCCCGCCTTGGCGTAAGCCAAGGCAGCACGCGCCAGAACCTCAAGCGTGGAATCGTTGTCGACACGCTCGCCGCGTATCAGACCGCAATGGCCATGATCCGTATACTCACACAAGCAAACGTCAGCAATCAGCAGCATTGCAGGAAGCTGCTTCTTCACCTCACGCAGAGCGCGGCAGACAATTCCTTCTTCGGCATAGGCCTGGGTGCCAACCGCATCCTTGCTGTGGTCCTCAGGAATTCCAAAAAGGATTGCCGCTTGAACACCCGCCTCCAACGTGCTGTTCAACTCCTCAACAAGCGTGTCGATGGAGTAGCGAAACTGGCCAGGCATGGAACTGATCTCTTCACGAATGGCTTTGCCCTCGCGCACGAAAACGGGATAAATCAGCTGCTCTGCACTTAGGCGCGTTTCGCGAACCATGCGTCTTAGAATGGCATTTTCCCTCAAGCGGCGGGGACGTAGATAGGGTTGGATCATTTTGGCTGGAGAATTCTCAGATCAAATAAACGTGAAGACCTTTGAATCGTGATTCCATTCGGAGCAACATGGCGGTGCAGGGATTCGAACCCCGGACTCGGCGGATATGAGCCGCCTGCTCTGACCACTGAGCTACACCGCCGCAAAGAAGCAAATGATAACCGATCGGTTTGTGCCAGATCAATTCTCCGTATCGAGCCATCTAAAATGTAACCGGAGCAGGTATCGTCGAGCCATCTAAAATGTAACCCGAGTGGAGCGATCAGGAGGGTTACGGGATGACCGGGAAATCAAGATGGGAATACTTAAGAACCATTGATGGGCGCTACCAAAGAAGCTGCGGGGAA
>JACQSY010000124.1 GCA_016211085.1 Acidobacteriota bacterium
CGCGTGAGCACCGGCTCGACTTGGGTCTGATCGGGTGGGTTACCGCGCAGCACCTGACAATCCAAAATTAAGGACGATCGCCCGCAGGTTAAAACGACCTTATGCCCGAACACATCCTCACGACTTCCTTTACGGATGATAGCAGAAATATTCATCAAAGGGACGCCAGCTGCAATTCCTGTCATAGTTCCTTCGACTCTGCAGAGCGGATGCTGACCCGCAGACAAGGCACGGTTGACCACCAGCTCAAGGGGCGCCCCAAGAAGTTGGCAGCCTTCGAGCCCGTCGAGTTTGCCAACCTCTCCTGGGTCCTGGTCCTCGGCACACCTTACGACGAGATTGTGGCTTTTGAGAAAGAACAGCAGCAGGCAATGGTCTGGCTTCTCATGGTGGTTGCGGCTACCGTGGGCGTGTCTTCTACGGCCCTCTACAAGGGCTATCGCTCGAAGGAAAAGGCGGAAGAAGAGGCGAACCACTGGCGAGAAAAACATGTGCTGGAGGAGAAAATCCGGGAGTCTCAAGTTCTTTACCAGACTCTCTTTGAACAGTCGCCCGACGGCATTTTGATCATTGATCCTGAAACGGCTTTGCCTCTTGTTTTCAACAATACCGCTCACCAGCAGTTGGGCTACTCGCGCGAGGAGTTTGCGCGGCTGCGAATCTACGACTACGAGGTTGCCGAAAAGCCCGAGGAAACAAAATCGCATATTACCAAGATATTACGTGAGGGACGGGATGACTTCGAGACTCGACATCGCACCAAACAGGGTGACATTCGTGAAGTCCACGTGAGGGTCCGCCTGATCGACGTTTCCGGTCGGCCCGCCTTTCAGACCGTATTTCGCGACATTAGCGATCGGAAGAGATTTGAAGAACATGCGCGTCATGCCGACCGGATGGATGCTCTCTGTCGGCTGGCAGGTGGGGTCGTGCACGACTTCAACAATCTCCTGATGGCGATCCGCGGGTACACTGACTTAAGTTTGAAGGACGTCCCATCCGGTCACCCGTTAAGGGAAAATCTTGAAGAAATCAAGGGGGCCGGCGAGCGGGCTACGCTACTGGCCCGCAAGCTATTGACCTTCAGCCGGGGGGAGGAGCTTCACCTTGAAGTCGTGGACTTGAATGGGGTCATAGCCAGGGCGGAAAAGCTGATTCGGCATGCCATTCGGCGCGGTGTGGAATTGGTTACCAACCTCGATCCGGCCGTGGGACAGGTCAAAGTGGATCCTGGGCAGATGGAGCAAGTCCTCATCAACCTGGTAATCAATGCCAGCGACGCCATACCGGAAGGGGGAAAAATCACCATTGCCACGACCCCAATGGACGTAAGTGAGACGGGCATTGCCAAGGCTTCCATTGTTCCTGCTGGTTCCTGGCTCGTGTTGTCAGTAAGCGACACCGGCACAGGAATGAGTGCAGAGGTTCAATCTCGAATGTTTGAACCCTTCTTCACTACTAAAGAAAAGGGGAAAGGGACCGGCTTGGGTCTGTCAATCGTGTACGGGATTATCAAGCAAAGCCGTGGCTATATTCAATGCAACAGCGAGGTGGGCCTGGGGACGACTTTTCAGATTTATCTGCCGCGCGTTTCATAAGCGTTGCTTTCTTTCAACGATTCCTTGCACAGGTTCGACTTCTCTGGGAAAAATACCCAGGGCCTGGAAGCCTTGTGAGTTTCGGGGGCTTATTCCTTGCGTAGCATAGCGGCCAGGAATTTTCCCACCAGCAGCGTTCGCGCGACCTGCCTGAGCTTTTTGCTGCGCAGGTTTCCAACCTTCGGCTCCAGCCATTCTTCAACCCTGCCCAGGTAGAATCCTGCGAAGGGGGTAATCACCAAATCTACTGGCGATGGAGGGACATTGCCGATCATGGCTTCAGAAAAGACCGGCCCAAGCTCAAATTGCGTCGAATAGGCCAAGCCCCACCAGAAGGCTTGCGCATGCGAAGCACCGTGGGTTCGAGCAATTTGATAGAGGGTGGAACCCTGGATGGGGTGCAGGACGAGATTCGTCCCCACACCGTCTCCATCCCAAAACCCCTGCGGTCTAATATGCAAAGTTCGCAGGTAATCCTTAACAAAAGGTCCATTCAGCGCCCTCCGCGTCTTCCGCTACACCAGACGTGCAGAGGTCTGCACCATCAAAAAGCGGGCGGAATCTCCAGAAGCTGCGCGCCAATCGAACTTCAACGGCAATTCGCCAGCCCCAGTGAGATCCTTTCCAGGTCCTTCAGAAACACTTTCACCTGAAGCCAAAGTCTGCTGCTCGCCTTGTGCGTGACGATCGGCCCCGAAACAAACCAAGAAGAAGATGAGAATGATCGGCACGCCTTTTCTTCCCAGTGGGGTTTTCCAGCAGCTTGCTAACTAGTTCTCTATGTCGCCCCTTCTCATTAATTTGCCCTCCATCGAGGGAGCATAGGAATTTTTTCCACGAAATCGCAAGCCCGATAGGGCTCCCAGAACTCGCTCTTCACATCATTGCCCTTTCGGGTCAGTGACTTGGGAAAAGACTTGGGAAAAAAAGCAGAATGGCACGGTAAATGCTAGGGAAACCGCAACAGTGGTGTAGGGGAAACTTCCCTTTTCTCCAGAGTGGATGAAAAGAGCGCCATCTTACGCTGCGTTATGCGGAAACTAGTGTAGTGCGTCTAACGCTTCTTTACATTTGGCAAATTTGTTCATGATGCGCTCGACCGAAGCCGTCCAGACAAAGATATGGGGGTTCTGGTGATTATTGTCGATGTAGTCGAAGATGGCCTCGATTAGAGCGGGCACGTTGCGAAAGCTGCCGCGGCGAATCCGCTTCTGGGTGAGATGAGCAAA
>JACQSY010000122.1 GCA_016211085.1 Acidobacteriota bacterium
GGGTGAAGTCGTAACAAGGTAGCTGTAGGAGAACCTGTGGCTGGATCACCTCCTTTCTAACAGGTCCCGGCGGTGCCAACCGCCGATACCACGCTCTCTCGCTCCCATCCGATTGTCTAAGACCCCCCCCAAACCATCCCATTGTCCGAGGAGCCGCTGGAGCACTCCTGAAGCGTTACGCGAGCGCTTACTGTGCGCGGTTTGGTGTGCCAGCTTACCTGTCGAGCGAATAGGTGAGTTTCAAAGCGAGGGTGCGATCCTTGGGTCCCAGCTTTTCCGTCGAGCGCCCTTCGTTGTAGATGATGAACAGATCATCGCCCGGACGAAACATGTAATCCAACAGAAACTGAATGTCAGTCTCTGCCTCAGCGTTGTTGTATTGCACGACGGTTCGGGTCTGGATCCGACTGTTGAGCGAATACTCCACCCGTACATTCACCAGGCGATCCGTAAAGTTTCGCTCTCGGAATCTCCCCAGGTTGGTGCGGTAGCCCAAATCCAGCGTTAGATTTTCTATGAGCTTGAGGCGGGGCGCCACCTCGATCTCGTGAAGATCTCCCCCAAAGAATCCCCACATGGGCTGGAAAACCAGACGACCCGAAATCCGGCGCGCGGGGTTCATGGTGTAGGCAATCCGGACGTTGTTCCAGCTGTAGACCCCGGGCGAAATGCTGAGTCCTTTCCGCAGCCTGAAGGGCTCCAACACGCTCTCCATTCGCCCGTGGGGGGCGATGAGCAGATGGTCGCCGCTTTGAAAAAAGATTTGAAAATTGTAGTGATTGTAACGGGTCTGAAGATCCCATTCCTGGTCCGTTACGTAATCAAGCCGGTAGCCGAACTGGAGCTTGCGGATGATTCGGCTGCGGGGCCGCGGCTTGATGTCGAAGACCGGGGAGATTCGCCGTTGATTGGTTCGGGGGACGAAACCAAGATCATCACGAAAATTCGGGTCCAGGAACAAGTACTCAATGCCTGCAAAAAGAAAGTCACTGTCCCACTTGGCGCCGCCGCTGCTGACCCAGTCGTCACCGCTCACCCCGGGTTGGCTGGATTGGGCAAACAACGCATTCGCTGAGAAGTGCTCCGCAAACACGAAATTGCTGTCGAAACCATAAACACGATTGTAGTCGCCGCGGGCGCTCAGTTCGCGGTTCAGAAAAAAACCTCCTACGGCTGACCGCGAAAGCACATCACGCTTGACCCGCAACACGCTGTAATTGCTTTCGGGAACGCCCTGCGAATCCAGCCTTCCGGTTTGCACATTGAGCAGTCCCAGCGTAAGACCCTGCAACTTCCCGGTGATACGGAGGCCCGCATCCACCGGGAGCGCAAGGTTCTTGGAGGCAACACCTTCCCTGCGGGTGTAAAAACCAATCCTTCGGGAGTGGAACAAGGCGACGTCTGGCGCCGGCATTTCCCCCTGAGCTACCCCAAATTTGAAAATCCCTCCGCCTTCCAAAAAGAACTCCCGGCGTTCGGGGTAAAAGAGTTCCCATCGGTCGAGATTGACCTGCTGGCGATCGATTTCGGAGTCAATAAAATTGCTGTTGAATGTAAAATCCGCAGTCAGTCCCGAGGTCAGACGATACTTAAGCACCTCGATCCCCACGTCGGAAGCGTTGTCATAATCGGAGGTTCCGCTGGCTGAATGCTGTGCGAAACCGGCGACCACATAGGGTTTAACCCTCCAGCGATATCCCAGCTCGAAACCTTCCAATCCGGTAAGGATGCCGGCCTGTGATACGTTTTCCAGCTTGTAGCCGCGCTGATAGCAATTCCAGTAAGCGTATTCATTCTTACGACGAATCACGCGTTCGACTTCCAGACCCCATACTTGAGCGTCATTCCCGTTAACGCGCACGCTCTTGAAAGGAATGGCAAATTCGGCGGTCCAACCCTCGGCGTGGACTTGCGCACCCACCAGCCACGCCTCATCCCACCCTCGATTTACGTCCCTGCCTTCATCGGTGATATAGGCGTCCTGTTGCGTCCCCAGCGGATTGGTCCGGAATAAATAAGCATTGCGGAGGTCATGAAAGGTATCCAGCAGAATGGTCACCGTATCGTCGTTGCGGAGGTCGCTGTCACGCTGGCGTTCTGTCGCCAGAATCTCACTGCTTTGTGAATCGTGGCACACGACGGCAATGAATAGATATTTGCGATCGTAAAGGAAACGGATTTCAGTACGCTCGGTCGCCGGCTTGCCCTCTTCAGGATCGCGTTGCAAGAATTGACTCGAGGTGACCGCGTTCTTCCAGGCGGGCTCGTTCAAGACCCCGTCTGTAACAATGGGCTCCTCGGTGAGTAAGGCGCGTATGGCGTTGCGGCTGGGCGCTCCCCCGTGCTGATGGTCCTGGCTCGCAAAAGCGCGTACGCCCGGTCCCGCCGGAACTCCAGCGAGGAAGATAACGAGAAGTAACCAAAACCGGAACGGTTCTCTACGACGATAGGCTGCGGGGAGAAAAATTTTAAGATTCATAATTTTGGAATGATGTTGGAATGATGTGAGAAACAAAAGGCAATTCACGTGCCATGGCGCCGATGTTCGCGATTTGGCCGTGCAGGCCCTAGCGGAAAAATTCAACGTATTTCGAGATATTTCGATGGCGAGATATTGGTCTTTGATTGTTCTTGCAATTCGCTCCATCCCTTGCGCGTTTTCGCTCCCCCTGTGAAATGTCACCCAATTTCAAAAAGTCTTCATGATGGATTTCAACCGTTTACACAACAGTGAATCGGCGCGCCAGAGAAGTTCGCCTGACCGTGCCCTTTCCATCCACAAACGTCGTGGTACTGGCAATTCACTTGGAGAGCGCTTTGAAAGTAAATGGGTGCCGTCTCGAGTTGGGCGAAGCCGGCATCACTTCACCTGAAAATTCCCTCAAAGGTGAAAAGAATCCGTGTGCTGTGGGAAATCTAGCAGCGCCGTTGGGAATACTGCACTTTACCGACGCATGGTATGACTCGCTATATGATGAAGCAAGCTGTGTTTTTCAAATTGCACACGTATATTTATAGCGGCAAGAGAATCTGCGATGTTTGCAAAAGGATCGAGATGAGCCATGGATGACCTCTGTCTTTTCGCTTTAAATGCCAGTCTCAGTTTCGGGGAAAAGACCAGTCAAAGACTTGGTATTTCGCTAAGCCCTCACGAAGAGCGTGAATTTGAAGACGGAGAGCATAAATCGCGCCCATTGGTGAGTGTTCGGAAACGCGATGTCTTTGTGATTCAATCTCTCTACTCGGAACCCCGGCAGAGCGTCAATGACAAGCTCTGCCGTCTCCTTTTTTTTATAGGCGCGCTTCATGACGCCTCAGCGCGCGAAATCACTGCGGTGATTCCTTATCTGGGCTATTCACGCAAGGACCGCAGGACCAAATCCCGCGACCCTGTGACCACCCGCTATGTGGCCTGCTTGCTGGAATCAGTAGGAGTGGATCGCGTAATGACCGTGGACGTTCACAACCTGGCGGCATTTCAGAATGCGTTTCGCTGTCCTACCGAACACCTGGAATCAACGATTTGCTTTGTCGAATATTTCCAGCCTCTGATCGGGACTGAGGATGTGACCGTGGTGTCTCCCGATGCCGGGGGCTTTAAGCGCGCAGATCGTTTCCGCGAAGCGCTCAGTGCGGCGCTTGGGAAACAGGTTCCGCTGGCATTCATTAACAAACAGAGGAGTGAAGGAGAGGTCAGTGGAGACCTGCTGGTTGGTGATGTGAGAGCCGGAAGCGTGGTGATCCTGGACGACCTCATCAGCACGGGGACTACCCTCGTACGTGCAGCCCGATTGTGTGTTGAGGCGGGAGCCGCTCGAGTTTACTGCGCCGCAACTCACGGGCTCTTCATCCCTCCTGCCGCTGAAAATCTTACGAATTCGCATATTGAGAAAACCGTCGTGAGTGATACGGTTCCGCCCTTTCGCCTGGACGCCTCAACCGTTGAACGGAAACTGGCGATTGTGGAAGTCTCCGGGCTGATTGCCGAAGCCGTTCAGAGAATTCATCAGGGGTTCAGGCCGACGAAGCCGGAGTTCCTGAAGTGACTCAGGCTCTTGCCGCATATTTGCAGGCGAGGCGCAAATATTCTTCGGCACGGTCCTTCCAGGGCGTCCAATCTGATGGCTCAAGGTCGTGAATGTGCCAGATCGCCAGCTTGGCTCTCAGGCAGGCTCGGTAGGCCCGATAGAAATCAAGCAGTGCAGGGGGGACGGAATCCCGCGTTCGCTCCAGATAAAGTTCGAGCAGAGCTTCTCCGACTTGGGTTGAACCCAGACGTTCACAGTCCAATGAGAGAAAACAGAGTTCATCAACTACGTCGAGAAAACGAAAGTCACGATTAAATTCGAGACAGTCAAATATGACCGGCTGTGATTCGAGGCATATATGTTCCGCCCTGAGGTCTCCGTGGCCCTCAATCACTTTACCTGTTTCGGCGCGTGAGCCCAGCAGTGCGGCTTCTTTTCTTACGAATGAGAGTTGGAACAGAAACGGCTTTTCCACTAGTGTCCTGGCAAGCCCATAACCGGGGTCAAATAAAGCCGACCGGTTTTCGAGGATCGCTCTTTCAAGTCGCTCCCGGTATTCTGCGGGTGAATTGAGAGCTAGGGAAGCCTGCTTATAAAATGTAACCAGGAGATGTCCAAGCCTTTCCAAATCCCCGGAGAGCAATTTTCGGGCAAGAATCTTCTGGTCCAACATGCGATCGCTTGGCAGCCGGCGCATCTTAACCAGCCAATCCACCACTTCTCCCTTTCCGGCCAATTGAAGTCTTCCGCGATCATCTTTGACGAGGCCTACTACGCCCAGGTAGACCGACGACGCCAGCCGCTGATTGAGTCGGACCTCTTCCCGGCAGTAGTAGCCACGAGCCTCGAGAGTTGTAAAATCGAGGAAGCCTCGATAGCTGATCGGCTTTTTTAATTTGTAAACGTGCCGCGTGGTAAAGAAGAGCCACGACATATGGGTCTCTTTGGTCTCAACGCGTCCCCTGCCTTCCCCGTAAGCTTCCCAGCTCCGAAGGAACTCGAGCTTTTCTTCTGAGACAGGTTGTCGAACCGGTATATCGAAAGAGCTTTGCGATAGCATCGCCGCCTCCGGCCTTCCTGAAGGAGCGCCGTGTGAATACGTTTTGAGATCTACTCTATTCTCGTCTCGCCGTCGGGTGCTCGATGTGTGCAAGACCACCCGTCGTCTCCGAAACACTTCAGGCAAATTGCATACCAGCCAAGCAGAGCCGGAACAAAGGGGAGGCGGAACGAGCATGACCGTCCGTAAATTGCTTATGGCACGCGATTTGCTCCTTCGGGAAATTGATAAGGCAGGATGTGAAATGAAGCTGAGACATTTGGTATTTCCCACCGATTTCACCCCGGGATCGGCGAAGGCTTGTCGCCTGGCCGTGGATCTGGCTCGCCGTTTTGAGGCAGAGGTTTCGATGCTGCATGTTTTCCATCACGTAAATGAGGAACATCTGAAGCATTCTTTCTCGTGGCTCCTGGCACAGGGACCGCTCTTTACCGAATCCGCGGTACACGTCACACCTGAGTTTGTGTCTGGAACTTCGCCTGAGGAGACCATTTTAGAGTTCGCGCGTGAGAATCAGGCCGACCTCCTGGTAATGGCAACCCAGGGACCATTTCAACCCGCTTACCGTCTTGGCAGCATTACGGAAAGGGTGTTGCGCTATGCTCCCTGTCCTGTCTTGACGGTGGGAAGCGAAGCTTCAGGGTCGTCTTTGCCTGTGAAAAGAATCCTAATTGCTTTCGACTTTTCGGAAAATTCCAGGAGCGCAGCTCGATACGCTCAAGAAATGGCTGCCTCCTATGGAGCTGAAATGCATGTTTTCCATGTGTTTGAGGAGAGGATGCAGCCACCCTATTTTCAGTCATGGCACGACGCTCATGAACTAGAGGTTCCTTTGATCGTGGGACGCGCTCGCGAATTCCTGATTCAAACGATGGACAAGGAGAACATCAGAGGAAAAGCGGAAGTCGAGTTTGCAACCTGCGCAGGGCACAAGATTGTCCAGTACGCCTCGGAATGCGGCATCGATTTAGTCGTCATGGGAGCCAAAGGCTACACGAGCAGTAGCGATGTCCTACTGGGTGGGACCACGGCGCGGGTGATTCGAACAGCACCGTGTCCCGTGCTCACCTTTAAGACCAAGCCGCTCACCTGAGCCGCCACAGAGCGTTTTCCGTAGCTCAGGATGCTGCTGACACTTGCAAAACCGGCTTTTTTCATCCGATATTGGGGCAAGGAAGCTGATCATGGTCCTGAGAAGGAAAGAATCCTTGAAGCAGCGTTTACAAACGCAAAAAGAAGAGCTGCTGAAGGCCATCCAAACCAACGAATCAACGATGGCGTTCTTTGAAACAAGCCGCCACGCAGAATTTTCGGAAGAAGCACAGGAGGAAGCAGCTGAAATTGCCCTGAAGACACTGGTGGAACAGCAAAGAAAACAGTTTGCGGATATCGAACGGGCGTTGCTGAAGCTGGACAATGACACCTATGGAATCTGTGAAAAATGTGGCCGTTCTATACCTCGCGCTCGCCTGAGGGTTTTACCGGAAGCCCGTTTCTGCCTGCAGTGCGAAGAAGCCAGCGAAACAGGTGTGTAGGTTTCAGAGAGCTTCAGAAGTTAAGGAACGTGTACCTGTAAAAAAACGGCTTCCTAGTTCTAGTGTGTCGCTCCCAAGCGAACGGAAGACCTTGAGTCGGCGCATGTCACGAAACGACGGCACGCCCGTGTTCTGTTTCTTCTTTCAGTCTTTCAATCAGGCTTCCTGGATTTTAGATCGCATTTTAAGGTGTGCCAAAAAACACACGGTTGTTGCCTTCCAAGAAAACAAAACGCCGTTTTCAAGGTGCCTGCAAAGAGATCCACTTTGGCACGAAATCTGCTCCTCTCTTCCAAGGAGTAGTCCAGAATTCCAAGAAGATGCAGAAAAGAAAAAGGAAGTCACCCTTGAAAACAGCACAAGAGAAAGAGCCTATTGAGGTGAGGCCTGTGGAAGGCTCCCGTTCACTGTGGGGAGTTTACACCGCTGGTGGCGGGCAGATTCTAATCTTCGAAAGAGACAGAAATGTTTGCAAAGTACGGGAGTCTTGTTCGCCGGGCGGATGGGGCCGACTTCTGGTGGAATTTATGGGACTGGATGCTTTTCATCAGGCAATGATCTGGGCGGAAAACTACGCCCTTCGGTCTCGATTGCAAATTCCAACCCGGCCGCTGGCAAAAGCCAACTCCCGCCAGCCGGTGGCCGGACGAAGCCGTAGAATCAGCTGAATTGCTGCCCCTCCAGGTGGGCGTTTGCTTGCGCTTGGCGCTTGCACGCGTCCGAAATCTGTCGCCCGCCTTAAGACGGCGGGCTCGATAAAACAACGCTCGATTCCCGGGGCTCGCTTGCTTCGCCCTGGGCCACTCTCCTATCGCCCGCCAAAAAAGGGCGGGCTGTGAAGTCTGATTTCTTTTTCAGCGCAGTCGCAGAACAAAAGACCGCTTTTCAAGCCCCGCGACGGGTCGCCCACGAAGTATCAAGTGCCATTTTCAAACCGTTTCATTCCTCATTCCTACTGGGCACTTCAGGATTCGTAGCTAAAGGTCGGTTACTCCGCAGGCGCTTGGTGAGTGATCAGGTGATTTTGGTCCCATTTATAAATGTCGCGGCGAAAATGAACCGTCTCCTGAGGGTCGACCCATGCGGTCCAGTAGACGACACGAACGGGAATGCGTTGGGGTAACGGAATCTTCTGTTCAGATCCCTTCTTGATCGATTCCAGGATCCGTTCCGCGGTCCAGGGGGTGTTCGGCCCCAGGACGTAAAGTGCCAGTTCCACGGGCTTCTCAATTCGTATACAGCCGTGGCTGAAAGCGCGAGCATTGCGCTGAAAGAGCTCCCGCTGGGGCGTGTCATGCAGATGAATAGTGCGCTGCTTGAGGAACGAAAAACGCAATCTTCCCAGTGAGTTCATCGGGCCTGGTTTCTGCACCAGCCGGTAGGAGAAGGCCTCGGCAGTCATCTCGGACCAGTCAATTGTGTCCGGATCAATTTCCCTTGGGGGAGATCCCGCTTGCAGGACCCTGAAATTCTTCCTCTTGAGATAATCGGCATCATTACCGATCAAGGGCAGCAGTTCGCGGACAATTTCAGAAGGAACAGTCCAATGTGGATTCAACACAACTGAATCCAGCTCGTCTGTAAATGTAGGCGTTGGAGATCCGGATTTGCCTACAACGACTCGCACGCTGATCAACACACGTCCCTCTTCCACGACTTTCAAATCAAAAGCGGGAATGTTGATGATTATGTAACGGCTCCCCAGATCGGGTGGAAGATAACGCCGACGCCGCAAATTGCCTTCTATCTGATGCAGACGTTCCGTGATGGGGACATTCAACTCTTTCAGAGTATCGGGTCCCACAATGCCGTCGACGTGGAAACCGTGGCGAACCTGAAATCTGCGGACTGCCTGCTCTAAAGTTTCATCCATTAGATCAGCCTCAGGAGAGAGCGCTTGAAGATCCCCACTGATAGTGAGCCGTTGACGCAGGATGATGTTGCGCGGATCACGATAGCCTCTGCTCATTTTTGGGCCCGGCGGGACACGCGGCCAGCCACCTCTAGCGGCGAGCAGTTGATAGTGGGAAAGTGCTCTTTGCAGCTCTGCATCACCTTCCTGCTTAACTTCCCGGTTAAAAGCCTTGTCGACTCCCAGGTTGTTCACCAGAAGTCCTTCAGCAACGGCCAAGGCTGCTATCAGAAAGTAACTGGCAATTGTGAGCAGTTTCATCACTTGACCATTGAGCAATTCGTGGACCATCTGTCGAGACTGTGGCGCGGAATTTGAAGAGGTCCTGATGGGTCCCTGAATTCGAGAAAACGGGACAAGCAGGGATTTGTCTGTCCAAAACGTAACAGCAGGAATGCCGAAGAGTTGATCTCGGTCCAGGTGCCACTTCCAGGAAGTCTTAGCTCTGACTGCTTTTTGTTACCTACTATTTCAAGGCGGGTCCGTATGGCGGCCGCGAGTCGCACTCTCTTTGCGCCCGCTTAGTGCTTCAAGCTTGGCATAGCGCGATTCATTGTCCTTTTAGAGTTGTCTACCTTTGTGACTTGCCAGCTGGGCGGCTTCGTGCTGCAATCCATATTTCAGCACGTTGCAAGATTCCCTCAGTGGCGTTGGTGCACGATCAACACTGAATTAGATCCCGCCGCAGGATCTGGAGATACGGCGCGGGTTGTCATGGTCTTACCATCCTCTGAAAGAAAGCGAACATAAACATAGAGGATCTTGCCCGCGTTTTTATAGGAGCCCACCATAATGTTGGGTCCCAGGCGAACCACTGAAACAGCGTCCCGCCCCGGTGCCCCGTAGACCGGATAGTCACGGCCGTCCAGTCGAGCCGTGTACCAAGCTGTTACGGTTCCGCTATCCCTTACCTCTTCGACGGTGAACTTGATTTCTCCATTTTCAAGGAACTCGTAGGTAAAGTCTTCCCGCAGCGGCGGTTTTCCGGGAAACTTCGATTTTTGCAGATTCAATTGCCACTTTCCTGCAAAGGGATCGTCTCCGGCTCGAACTGAAGGTGAGAGAAGGCAGGAAACGATGAAGATTACAACCAGCACTCTGGTGGCCATGGGCTGAACTCCTCCTGAAGTCGGCGTAAGCATAGTCCAGCCTCCGGCCCGTGCAACAGTAAAAAGTCGAGTCGACACGACATTGGCCAGGAAAGTGGATGGCTCACATCTGGCTTCTCCTCGCTTTGCGATTTCGGCGGGCAAGCCTCACCGGAAAATTCAACGTATCTCAGGGATGGGACATTAGAAGTAAGCAACTCCTGCCAGTTAGAGACTTTAAATGCTTGACAAGCCGCCGACAGGATTGCTAAGGTGAAATACGACCAAAGCGGTCGTAGTTATTAAAGCTCATTTGCTCCTGTGAAGAATCAACTGGGTGCACAGAAAGCGAGGTTAACATTTGCTCCGAATTTCGAAGAAAGCTGATTACGGCTTGATTGCCTTGCGGCACCTAGCTGCCAATCCAGGGACCAGCTACAGCTGCCGGGAAATAGCCGAGCGCTATAACATTCCCTTTCCTTTGATGGCCAAGATCCTACAGAAGCTGGTGAGAGGGGGGTTCGTTGTCTCGCAGCAGGGGATCAACGGCGGCTATGTTCTGGCTCGCAGGCCGGAGCAGATCACGGCGGTTGAAGTCATTGAAGCGATTGAAGGACCGGTAAGCCTGACTTCGTGCAATACCTACCGTGGCCCTTGCGTTCAGTTTGATCAATGCACCGTGAAGGATCCGCTTGAGCTGGTGAATCAAAAAATTCTTAAAATGCTGCAAGAAACTACAATTCACGAACTGGCGGGAACGATTGTTCCGTTACAAATTTGAAAGGTTGTCGAAAAGATGAAACTTCCGATTTACATGGATTACCACGCCACTACTCCAGTCGATCCGCGGGTGGTCAAGGCGATGCTCCCGTACTTTACCGAAAAGTTTGGGAACGCTGCCAGTCGTAATCACACCTTCGGATGGGAGGCCGAGGAAGCAGTCGAGGCCGCCCGTGAACAGATAGCCAAATTGGTAGGTGGTGTCTCCAAGGAGATTGTTTTTACCAGCGGTGCCACTGAGTCGGACAATCTGGCAGTAAAAGGGGTGGCATACATGTACCGGGAGAAGGGAGATCACCTGATTACGGTCGCCACCGAGCATAAGGCGATTCTGGATACATGCAAGGCGCTGGAACGCGACGGCTTTAAGGTGACGTATCTCCCGGTGGACAAGAACGGCTTGATTTCTCCGGACGATGTGCGCCGTGCCATCACCGACAAGACGATCCTGGTCACGGTGATGTTGGCCAACAACGAAATTGGTACTATCCATCCTATTAAGGAAATCGGCGCGATTTGTAAGGAGAAGGGGGTTATTTTCCACACCGATGCCACTCAGGGTATTGGGAAGCTTCCCTTTCACGTACAGGAGCTGAATGTTGACTTGGCGTCGCTGTCGGCTCACAAGATGTACGGTCCCAAGGGCATTGGCGCTCTTTACGTACGGAAAAGGAATCCGCGCGTGCTCTTGCACCCGATTATTGACGGCGGTGGCCATGAGCGCGGCATGCGCTCCGGTACGCTGGCGGTCCCGAGTATTGTGGGGTTTGGAAAAGCCTGTGAAATCGCCATGCAGGAAATGGCACAGGAAAGTGAAAGATTGCGCCGGTTGCGCGACCGCTTGAAGGAGGGGCTGTACAGCCGTCTGGAAGACGTTTATCTGAACGGTCATCCGGAGAAACGGCTGCCGCATAATCTTAATGTGAGCTTTGCCTATGTCGAAGGTGAATCGCTCCTGATGACTATTAGCGATATTGCGGTTTCTTCGGGTTCGGCCTGTACGTCGGCCAGTCTGGAGCCTTCTTATGTTCTGAAGGCTCTGGGAGTCGGAGAGGATCTGGCTCACACCTCGATTCGTTTTGGTCTGGGCCGGTTCAACACCGAGGAGGAAGTGGATTATGTGATTGACAATGTGGTCAGTGCGGTTCAAAAGCTTCGTGCCATGTCTCCTCTTTATGAAATGGCCAGTCAAGGGATTGATTTGAAATCAGTGGAGTGGGCTGAAGGCTAGAAGTTTGGTTTGCCGGCTGTTATGGAGTGTGACTTAACGATAGAGTGAAAAAGGAGTGACGGTAAATGTATTCGAAAAAGGTACTGGATCACTTTTACAATCCACGAAATGTGGGCAGCTTCGATCGCGAAGATCCTAATGTCGGAACGGGAATGGTAGGGGCGCCAGAATGTGGTGACGTGATGAAGCTGCAGTTGAAAGTGAATGAACAAACCCAGACGATCGAGGACGCCCGTTTTAAAACATTCGGGTGTGGCAGCGCCATTGCCAGTTCCAGTCTTGCGACTGAGTGGGTTAAGGGAAAGACTCTGGAAGAAGCGGAACAGATACGCAACACGGATATTGTAAGAGAACTCAGCCTCCCGCCGGTGAAGATCCATTGTTCGGTACTCGCTGAGGATGCAATTAAAGCTGCAATTGAAGATTATCGTGAAAAGAAGGGATTGAACAAGACGGCTGAAGCAAACGCTAATTAAATTAGCTGCTGCGACAGCCGTACAGAGTAATATGGCCATCCATGTTTCGGAACGAGCGGCTCAAAGAATTCGCGAGGTGCTTCGCCGCGAGGGAATCTTAGAAGGAGGGCTGCGTATCGGCGTCAAGGGTGGCGGGTGTTCCGGCTTGAGTTACGTCATGCAATATGAAACTGAGAAGCGGCCAGGCGACAAGGTCTTTGAAGAAAACGGCGTGAAGCTGTTCGTGGATTTGAAAAGCTATCTCTATTTGAATGGAACCACCCTCGATTGGCAAGACAAGCTTATAGAATCCGGCTTTACCTTTATTAATCCGAACGCTGCTCGGACGTGCGGGTGCGGTTCGTCTTTTAGCGCTTGAGTGAGAAGGGAAACCATTCTTTTTCTCACGGCCTTCTCACTTTCATGTTTTCTAATCCGATGGTGTGCTGGTCTTGTCGCCACACGGTGGCACCGCAGGATCACTTTTGTCCTTCCTGCCATAGAATTCAGCCCCTAGAAGAAGAAATCAATTATTTTCAATTTCTGAGTCTGGGCGATCGAATGAATCCGGTTCCCGGCGATTTGGAACGGGAGTTCCACCGCCTCAGCCGGCTGTTTCATCCTGACTATTACAATTTGCGCAGCCCAGAGGAGCGGAAGTTCAGCCTGGAGCGCTCCTCATTTCTCAATGGCGCTTATCGTACCGTGCGCGATCCCGTCATGCGGGCCCGCTATCGCCTGAAGCTCGAAGGGTTCAATGTGGACGAGGAGCGGGGTAAGACACCACCCGATTTGCTCATGGAAGTCTTTGAAATCAATGAACAGCTTGAGGAGCTTTCCCAGGCTGAGAACCGCCGGGATCTTACCCAGGCTTCACAGCTTCGCGACAAGCTTCTGGGGCAAGCTGTGCGCATGAAAGAGCGCCTTCGCGTGCTGGATAGCGAACTGGCAGAGGTTTTTAAGAGTTGGGATGCCTCCCTGGATGACGGCGTCATGCCTGAGCTGCAACGTCAACAACTCGTAGCAAGAATGCATGAGCTGCTATCCTACCGTTCGTACATTCGCAATCTTGTCGAAGATATAGAGGAAAAGGACAGGGAATGGGAATAATCATCGGAATCGACCTGGGTACGACCAATAGCCTTGCTGCTTATATTCGGGAAGGCAAGCCGCAGATCGTTCCAGGCAGAGACGGCAATTTGCTGGTACCCTCGGTCGTCTCTTTTGATGAAAAGCAAGGCGTGCTGGTCGGCAACGCCGCAGTGAATCGTTTACTCATTGAGCCTGAACGGACGATTTATTCGGTTAAACGGCTGATGGGGCGAGGTCCGGAGGACGTCAAGGAAGATATGAAGTGGCTTCCTTACGCAATTTCTCCGGAAAGCAGTCAAGTAGTGCGCGTGGTCGTGGGCGATAGGCAATACACGCCTCCCGAACTTTCCGCCTTCATTCTCAAAGAGCTGGCACGCAGCGCCGAGAAACTCTTTAACCAGAAAATTACTCAGGCAGTAATCACGGTCCCCGCTTACTTTAATGACGCACAACGGCAGGCCACCAAGGATGCGGGAAAACTAGCAGGCCTGGATGTTCTTAGAATCTTAAATGAGCCGACCGCCGCCAGCCTGGCATACGGTCTTGATCGCAAGAAAGAAGGGAATATTGCGGTTTATGACTTGGGGGGAGGAACCTTTGACATCTCAATCTTAAAAGTGCGTGGCGGCATTTTTGAAGTACTGGCGACTAATGGGGATACTCATCTGGGGGGAGATGATATTGATCATCTCTTGATGAACCTGGTCCGCGACGAGCTGAAGATCTCACATGGAATCGAGTTAACCGGCAGGACCCGTACTGAAAGGGAGTTTCTGCAGAAGATCCGCAAAGCAGTCATTTCCGCAAAGCACCGGTTATCATCCCACGAAACGGCCAGGATAACCGTGGATTTTTCCGACTTCACCTATCAGCGCGAGTTGCGTAGAGACGAATTCGAATCACTGATTGAGCCCATTGTCCAACGCACGCTTGATCCGTGTCGCAGGTGCTTAAGGGACGCTGGTTTTTCACCCGGAGATCTGGACGAGGTGGTTCTGGTTGGTGGGGCCACACGCATTCCGCTGGTCAGGCGCCGGGTGGAAGAGCTGTTCCGGAGGAAACCCCACACCGAACTGAATCCTGACGAAGTAGTGGCGCTGGGCGCCGCAGTCCAGGCGGACATTCTGGGGGGGCTAAGACAGGACATGCTGCTACTTGACGTTACACCCCTCTCGCTGGGGATTGAAACCATCGGAGGCGTGGTCAGCAAGCTGATCTTGAGGAATTCAACTATTCCTGCCAGCGCTGTAGAGGAATTCACGACCTTCGTGGATGGGCAGACCAGCGTGGATATTCACGTGCTCCAGGGTGAAAGAGAGCTAGCCAAAGACAACAGGAGCCTGGCGCGCTTTCAGCTCAAGGGCCTGCCTCCCATGCCGGCGGGAGTTCCACGTATTTCCGTCCGTTTCCTGATCGACGCCAACGGCATTTTGAGCGTTTCCGCTCACGAAAAACGCACCGGCAAAGAAGCTTCAATTGAAGTCAAACCTTCCTACGGCCTCACCGATGAGGAAGTGGAAAAAATGCTGTTTGAATCGATCGAGTTTGCAGAAGAAGATTTTCGCATGCGGCAGGTCATCGAATCGCGCAATGATGCGGATACGATCCTTTCGGCCACACAACAGGCCCTGGAGAGTCCTGAAGCGGCAATGCTGGAGGAGGCGGAAGGGCAGAGAATTAGAGGAGCGGTGGCCTCTCTCCAAAAAGCTTACCAGGGAGAAGACCCCAAGCTGATTCGCGATCGAATCGACGAATTGAATGAAGCAACGCTCCACCTTGCGGAACTGATCATGAACCGCGCTGTTCAGTCAGCTCTCAAGCAAAACGATTAGCGGTCCCGAAGGTGGAATTGCTTATAGAGGTGGGTGGTTATGAAAAAGGCCAAGCTGGTTTGGGAAGATGCCGAGGATATTGCCCTTTTGCTGATCGAGCAGTTTCCTGATGTGGATCCTTTGACCGTGCGCTTTACAGATCTGCACAAATGGGTGACGCAGCTGGAAGGTTTCTCGGATGATCCCAAGAGGAGCAATGAAGCCAGGCTCGAAGCCATTCAGATGGCCTGGTACGAAGAATGGCAGGAGAATCATTGAAAGTGTCGGTGCCCGGCTGAAAATCCGAAGGCGTCGCCGAGAGTTTTGGGAAATCTCCCATGCAGGTCCTTGCTTTTGTTTCTGATCTTTTCTTCCAAGCCAAAATTGCGGAGACGGCTCGCCAGCTAGGCGTAGATGTAAGATTCATGGCCTCCTGGCCAAAGGAATTTCAAGATCTCGACGCTCCTTCACTAGTTATAGTGGACCTGAACCTTTCAAGCAGCGATCCGCTTTCCACCGTGGAGCTAGCGAGAGCAGAATTTCCGGCGGTGCCGGTGGTTGTTTTCGGTTCCCACATCGAAAAATCTTTGCTGCAACGGGCGGCCGAGACGGGTGCAAGTGTTTTACCACGGTCGCGATTTACGCAATTGCTTCCCAGCCTTCTCGCGCAAAAAAGCGGCTGCTAATGTCTCGGGGCATAAACAGGCGTACTGCTGCGAGGGGCGCTTGGGTTAGTGGCTGCGTGTCATCTGAACGGCCACATGGTCCACCTGTCCGGCCATCAGCACGGGGAATTTGCGTGCTGTGACTTGAACGGAATTAAGACGACTGTTTCGGAGAAGCTTGCGGCAAACCGTCCTCGCCAAGGCTTCCAAAAGGTGATACGGCTTCTCACGTGCAGTCTGTTGTACTTCCTCGACCACTCGCCGGTAATCCACCGTCAGGTGAACGTTTTCCGTGTTGGACGCGGCCTCCAGATCCAGGAAAAGGATGACATCCACCAGGACATTTTGAGGAGTGCTTCGCTCCTCTTCGGTAACGCCCAACTGAACCTGGCAGTGCACCCCGGTCAAAATGATTTGATCCATGCTTTGATGGCCTCCCACGTTTTCCCGCTTTGCTGCGCGCGCCCCGCGTCAAAAGGGATGGTTTCAAGTTTACTTAAATACAACCATTCAGTATATTTCCGGTGAGGAGAGAAACATGCCATTGAATCGAGAGGTGAAAATAAAATACCTGGGACACTCCACATTTCTCTTTACCACGCCTGGTGGGAAAAAGTTGATCATTGATCCATGGGTTCAGGGGAATCCTGCATGTCCGGAGCGCGACCGCAAGATTGAGGGCCTGGATACCATGCTGGTCACACATGGACACTTTGACCACATTCATGACGCCGTCGACCTGGGAAGGAAATTCAAACCGCAAATTGGCTGTATTTTCGAAATATCTCAATGGCTTACTCGAAAAGGAGTGCAGAACGCCAACGGGATGAACAAAGGTGGCACCCTGTGCCTGAACGACATTCGCGCCACCCTGGTAGACGCCAAGCATAGCTGTGGGATCATGGAAGAGGACGGGTCCATTCTCTATGGAGGCGAGGCTGCTGGATTTGTGGTGACTTTCGAAAATGGCTTTCGAATCTACCATGCCGGCGATACCTGTGTTTTTGGCGATATGAAGATCATTGCCGAGTTATACCAGCCGGAAGTGGTGTTCCTTCCCATTGGAGACCTGTACACCATGAGTCCTCGTGAGGCGGCCTATGCCTGCAGGCTGATGGGGGCCCGCAAGGTGGTACCGATGCACTTCGGAACTTTTCCCGCACTTTCAGGAACTGCGGAAGAACTGCGCAAGCTGGTGAGCGATCTGGGGACTGAAGTGCTGGAAATGAAACCAGGAGACGTATTGGATTAGCCGGCGCCCGTTCCTCACCCGAGTTCCTCTTCCAGGCGTGACAAGGTCCATCCGGCCAGGCTTTCTATCACCAGGTCAGCTCGGGACAGCTTGGCAGCGGGATAAGAGCTGGTGATCGCAACGCATTTCATGCCTGCCGCTTGAGCCGACTGGACACCGCGGTCCGAATCCTCTATCACCGCAACCTGCTTAATGCTCAACTGCGGATCACGACGGCGAAGAAGCTCAAAGGAAGCCAGGAAAGATTCCGGATGCGGCTTTCCCTTCTTTACTTCGCCCGCTGCCACGACGCCTTGAAACCGATCAAGAAGGTGCAGGCGCCGCAGGATGAGCTCGATCTCCGCTCGGGCGGCTGCCGATGCAATAGCCAGGAGAAATTGCGCAGGAAGCCTTCGGATGAAGTCCACTGTGGGTTCTATGACAGGGACGTCGCTTCGAATGAATTCAAAGTAGGCCTGCGACTTGCAATCCACCAGACGCTTGAGTTGCTCGTCAGTAAATGCCAGTCCGCGGTCTTTCGCAAACTGGCGAAAAAAATTTTCATCATCGTAAGGTAGATAACGGTCAAAGTAATCCTGGTGTGTCAGAGACAGATGCAGGGTTGAGAGTGCGCGCTGAAAGGCGCTGCAATGCACCGGCTCATCATTGACGATCACTCCATTAAAATCGAAGATCAATCCGCGCAGGATCATGAAATCAGCTTATAGCACGATTGACAAATTCTTTGCAGCGTTGATCAAATGAAAAGCGAATGAGTCCAGATAATTTGCAAGAGTATGAGGCGGTATTGAATTCAGTGGGGCTTCTGGATTTCAGACACCGTGCGAAAATCGAGATTTCGGGCAAGGACAGGGTCGGCTTTCTCCACAACATGATCACCAATGAGGTAAACCGCTTGCCTGATTTTTCAGGGCAATATGGGACGCTGCTGACGCCGCGTGGAAAAATAATTGCCGATTTTTTTTATTATCGCTTTCCTGAATTTCTTCTTTTAGACCAGGAGAGAGAACTAGCCCCCAGGACCATCCAGACTCTGGAGAAATATATCATCATGGATGAGGTGTTTCTCCGTGATCTTTCCGATGATCTCGGCCATTTTTCACTCCAGGGGCCGCGTTCATTGGACCTTGCGCAGGCTGTGCTGGGTTGCGCCGTGGCCCCGGTGGAGTTCGAGTTGCGCGAAGTGATGTGGGGAGAAGCCCGTGTCTGGCTGATTAGAAAAAACACTCTGGCGCCTCAAGGGTGCGAATTGATTGTCCCGCGGAGCGCCGCCTCTGTTTTGCGTCAGGAGCTTTTAGAGAAGGGTGTGCCTTTTGGCGTAAGGATGATCAGTCAGGAGACTGAAAACGTTTTGCGCCTGGAAGCGTCAATTCCCCGGTTCGGCATAGACATGGACGAAAGCCACTATCCAATGGAGGCGAGGCTGGACACGGCCATCAGCTTGACCAAAGGGTGCTATATGGGCCAGGAGGTGGTGGCAAGGGCGATCAATCTGGGTGGAGTTTCCAAGCTCCTGATGGGGATCAAGATCCAGGGTAAGGCTCCACGGAGAGGCTCTCGCATATTGGACACCGAAGGGAAGGAGATTGGGATTGTCACCAGCGCCGAGTTTTCTCCTCGACTGAGCCATGCCATTGCTTTGGGATATATCAAGCGGTCGTTTGCGAATCCTGGTAGGATTTGTGAGGTGGAATTTTCTGAAGGTCAACGGGTTGCAGGAGAGATTGTCAATAAGTTCCTATAAAGCTTCATGAACCAGAAGCTCAAAGACATTGCAGGCATGCCCCTGCAAGAAATTGCTGACGAGTTTATTTCAGTCGCCGAGCTGCAGAGACGTATTCTCCCGGCTCCCGAGCCACTGGCGGGTTTCGGTGAGTTTGATATCTTCGGACGCACCATTCCCACCTCTGTTGTGGGTGGCGATTTTTATGATTTTTTTGACCTGCAGATTTATGGAATTCGCGGCCGGATCGGGGTGGTCATCGCGGATGCCGCGGGGCACGGCCTGGCGGCAGCCATGCTCATTAGAGACTTCAGCACGGCCCTGCGGACGGCCATCTCCTTTCAGGCTTATTACGTCCAGGACACCACACCTCTTTTATTCAGGAAAATCAACCGGCGCATGTACCGCTCCTCTCAATCCAACCAGTTTATTTCCGCTTTTTACGGCGAGTTAAGACTGGGAGGACTCCTGCACTACATCAATGCCGGGCACTACAGCCCTCTGCTTTTTCAAAAGGACGGGGTGGCGCGACTGAATGTAGGAGGCCCGGTTCTGGGCGCTTTTCTCGAGCTTCCGTTTGAATATCAGGTCGGCGAAGTGCAGATGCAAAAGGGCGACATTTTGCTGTGCTACACCGACGGCGTCACAGAAACCAAAAGAGCCGATGGCACGGAATATGGTGTCGAAAGGCTGGAAGACGTCGTGCGGTCTGTTTCCAGCAAAAGCGCTCAGGAAATTTTTGATTACATCATGAGGGATGTTGAGTCCTATTCCGGATTCGAGAAGCAAACAGACGACCGTACGGTCATCGTAATCAAGAAATCTTATTGAACCGGTGGCTTTCCGCCAACCAGATGCTTGCGCCTTGAAACTTAGTACCCCAGTTCAGTGCGCCGTGAAAGGCGCTGATCTCTAGTGGGTGCAAAACCCACCCGGCAACTATCGCTCCAGCCGGTAGCAAC
>JACQSY010000125.1 GCA_016211085.1 Acidobacteriota bacterium
CTGCGGTGATGTTGTTACCTCCATCACCGCTCCCGTTGCTACCGGCTGGAGCGATAGTTGCCGGGTGGGTTTTGCACCCACTAGAGATCAGCGCCTTTCACGGCGCACTGAACTGGAGCACTTATTGGCACCTGCAGAAGAAATGCCCGCGCCAGGCAAGCTCAGCGCGGTCTGACATCGGAGCCGCGTGCGTGAGCAAGCGGCCACTGAGTGCTGAGGACTGAGCAACGATGCTCGCTCAGCACTCAGTCCTGAAAGTGCCTGTCTGCAATAGTTAGTTAATTAGTTTTCGTCCGGCGAATTGTAAGTAGCGGAAATTAAAAGAGAAAAGCCGCATTTCTGAGCTCCTGATTTTGCGCTAAGTCTTTTGTACTCAGCGGATTGGCAAAACCAGGGTACCAATTGACTCTGACAAAATCGGAGCTCAAAAATGCGGCTTTTCTTCTTGTTTTCCAACTATTTACAATACTCTCGGACGAGAACTAACTAGAGCAGCCGGTGGCCTATTTTTTGTCGGTTTTTGCGGGCTAAAGAAGTGAACGCATCCGGCCGACTGCCTCGCGAAAAATCGCCTCGCCGGGTAGAAGGCTCAGGACGAGAAAAACTTCTCGCTGAAACTCATAGAAATAACCCGGGTGCACCAGCACGGCGCATTCCGCCAGGAGTTGAATTGCCCAATCCTCTTCGGAACGAGTCCCTGGGACCTGCACCACCGCATACCATCCTCCTTCAGGCGGTAGAATCGTAGCGGAGGATCTGTCGAGAGCTGAACAGAGAGTGGACAGATTGCGGGCCAGGCGTTCTTTCAACGGCCCCTGCAAACGCATGCGGAGCTGAAGCAATTCCGGTACCGCCTGCTGAACGGGATAGCTTGCGGAAAGATAGGTGTCCAGCAGAATCTCGAGTCGTTGGCGGGCCGGCGCGCAAAGCGAATCGGGTCCCTGAAGGACGCCCCAACCGATCTTCAACTGAGGCAGCAGCAGGAGCTTGGAGAGACCACCTAAAAAAAACCTTAGGACCTCCGTTTTCCGGTGTAAAGGGTCTGGAACAGGCACGGCCGTCTCCAAAGGAAAATCAAAAAAAACTTCGTCACAGATGAGGGCCAGCCGGTGCTCCCGGCAGAAACCTTCCAGGTTCTCCCATTCCTGTTCCTTGACGTAAGATCCGGTGGGGTTGTTGGGATTAACGACTACGACGGCACGCGTATCCGCGCTGACAGCCGATCGCAGCGACCCAAAATCGAGGTGCCACGTCCCGTCATATTCGAGTTGGTAGTGGCGAAGCTCGATGGCTTCCGCCGCAGCGAGGTAGTCCAGAAGGGGGTAGCTTGGACGAGGTGTGAGGATGCTCTGGCCGGGGTCTGCCAGAAGCTTGAAAAGCAGCGAATAGCTTTCGCTGGTGCTGGAGGTGACAAAGATCTGGTCCGCATGGAGGGAAGGCGTAACACCGAAAGGTGCACGTTCTCGATAGTAGCGAGCGATTGCCTGTCGCGTCTCCGGCAAACCAAAAGGACACGGTTGGTAAGTCAGGGCTCGCGGATGTGAAAGCGGTTTTAGAATTTCTTCGACAGGATAAGAGAGTCCTATCCGTGTGGGATTGGTTTCGGTGAGGTCCAGGATAACTTCACCGGCAGCCTTTTTCTTCTCAAGGAGCAAGCTAAGGCGATTTTTTTCCGCAGGAAACCCACTGCGCCGGGAGAACATCTGTAAAGAGTGACACGCTCAGCATTGTGTAGCAACCAAAACGGAACGTTTCCCTCCGTCCCGCTTTCGCGTATCACTGTAGCAGAGTCCTCTTGGGGCCGGTAGACCACACTGCCTTACAGGCGCTTATTGATTTCCGCTCCTTTTTGACGGAGGAGAGCTGGAGGAAAAGCCGGACCTCTTCCTCGTTTCCAGCCGCAGGGTGACGTTCGTCGGAACCGCAAGCAGGCCGCCTAGGCAACGGCTCTGGACATCAAAGCTAAATTATTGAAAAATAGCAGCTTTTGATGATAAAGTATAAAAATAGTTCCTGAACACATACGGCCATTTTTCTGGGATGTGAACCTTGAAAATTTTGATCCTTTTTCGCACCCTGAATACTCAATTGCTCGAATTCTTGAACACGGCGACCGGGAAGCTGTGGCCTGGCTTGAAAACGCTTTTCCAAGAAGCCAAATCATAGAAGTGCTGCGAAACGAGCGGGGTCTTTCTCGAAAATCAGCCAATTTCTGGGCCCTTGTCTACGGCCTGTCTCACGAAGAAATCGCATCCCCCAAAAGGACGGCTTAGGTAAGCTTTTCTTTCACTGATCACATGAATCCAAAGGAAAAAGTGTGGCATCCAGAAGTGCTTGCGCCTGAGACTGAGCACACGCTGCTCGACCTTCATAAAAAGTCAATTCTTCAGGATTTTTATCTTGCTGGTGGCACCGGTCTGGCTCTTCATTGCGAGGCATCGACGCTCTGTCGACCTTGATTTCTTCAGCCAGCGCCTCTTCAGCGAGGATGAGCTTTTGACGAAGGTTGAAAAGATGAGCGATCTATCCTTGGTAGAAAAACACAAGCATACGCTTCACGCCATTATTCAGAGGACCAAGGTCAGCTTTCTCCGTTATGAATACCCGTTGCTTTTTCCGCCGGAGTCCTTCTGTGGGGTGGATATTGCCGACGCAAAAGATATTGCTTGCACAAAGGTCAGCACGATTATGAGCCGGGGCAAGAAAAGAGACTTTATTGATCTTTACGTGGCGGCTGATCGCTATGGGCTGCAGCACGTGCTGGCGCTGTTTAAAAAAAAATATGCCAGGACTCGGTATAACCTTCAGTCCGTCTTCAAATCACTCACGTATTTTGAAGACGCCGAGGATGACCCCACGCCGGACATGCTGGTGTCGTTGTCTTGGGATCAGGTAAAGCAGTTCTTCAAGAAAGAAGTGCCGCTCTTACGCAAGGAATTTTAGGAAAGTTAAAAATCGATCCGTATCTTCAGGGAAGTGATGAGGTGTTTCAGTTATGCTATACTCGCCCGGCGATTTCAGGCTGAGAAAACCTTCTCGGCCGTCGGCGCGAACAACCTAACTGAGCGGGAGTAATTCAGCGGTAGAATGCCAGCTTCCCAAGCTGGACGTCGCGGGTTCGATCCCCGTCTCCCGCTCCAAATCTTCCTCATTCACGTTTTCGCCAATTCCATCCTCGCTGAAGGTCAAGTCAACGCGTTCATTAAGGTGGCGCTATTGGTGCATACTCTTAGCGGGAATACACAAGCTGGCCGCCGAGATAGGTTTGCTCGACTTTGATCTCGCGGATCCGTTGCGGGGCAACGGTCAGGATATCTTCCGACAGGACCACCAGGTCTGCGAGCTTTCCTTTTTCCAACGATCCCCGCTCTTCTTCATCGAAGTTGAGGTAGGCAAACCCCGCCGTATAAATGCGTACTGCATCTTGCAGATTCACCCTCTCCTCAGGACCATAGACCGTCGAATCCGGTCCGCTGCGGGTCACGGCGCACCAGATTCCGTAGAGCGGGTCGTAAGGAACGCTGTCGGACCCGTACGCCAGGCGAATACCTGCGGAAAGCAGTGATTGCTGAGGATTATTGTTTTGAAGAAATTCCCCCCTCAGGTTTTCAAGCAAAGGTCCAAAGCGGATGAAATTAGGAAGGCTGACCACGCCGATTCCCAGCTTTGCCATTGTCTCCAGAACCGGCGGCACGGGTGCAGTAGAAACGTGGTGCAGATAATGCCGGGGATCCGGCCGGGGATGCTCTGTTAAGATCCGTTCAAAAGCCTCCATCGCCATTTCCACCGCTGCATTGCCCATGGCGTGAATGCCCAGCTGCCAGCCCAGTTCGTGGGCACGTTTGGCAACCCGATAAAAAGCTGCGGCGGGAATTCGAACGGTACCGAAATAATCAGGCCGACGTGCATAAGGGAACGTGGTCCACCCGGCGTCACCGCCATCGATGCTCATCTTGACGGCTCCGATTTTCAGCCGCTCATTTCCAAAACCAGTACGCACACCCAGGAGCTCCAGCTCGCGTATGGCGGCATCGGACCCTTCGTTTACCGGGTCGGCATGTTCCTCGTAACCGGGATAGAGCCGGATTTGAACCGTCAGCCGCGGCAGCGTTTCTTGGCTTGTGTAAATATCCTGAATCCACCGCAAAGCCGGCATGTCCATGTAGCGGTAAGGATTCTCCATGTCGAAAGGCCGGACCCCGGCAACGTTGGCGCTGGTAATACCCACCGTGAGAAGCTGCCGGAGCTGCCTGCGAATATTCTCACGGATTTCTGAATCGGGCGGGAACGACGGAGGGACCAGCTTCCAGATGGGCCGCCATGCTGCTATTTCACGTAGCCACCCTGTCGGTTCTCCGGATGCGTCTCTTACAATCTTGCCTCCCGGAGGATCTGGCGTCTCGTTGGAAATCCCCGCCATGGACAGTGCCAGGGAATTCACTACCATGGTGTGAGCACCTACAGTCAACACCACCGGATGACTTTTCGCAACGCGATCGAGATCCCAGCGATCCGGCAGATCCTCCTCAGTCCATTCAAAGCCCAGAATACCGCGCACCCACTCTCCCGGCCGAAGCTTTGGAAGCTGGGCGGTGATCGCTGCAAACAGTTCTTCACTCGACTTGAGTGAGGTCCAGTTTAGATCCGCCGGTCCTGGCCCAAGACGAAGGTGTACGTGAGCATCGTAAAAACCCGGGAGGACGGTGCGGCCTTTTAGATTGATTACGGGGGTATTGGGTCCTACCAGGTTCACTATCTCTCGGGTGGAGCCCAGGGCCGCAATGATACCCTGCCTGACGGCAAGGGCCTCAACTATCTCAAACGAAGCATTCACGGTCACGATTTTGCCGTTGATGAAGGCCGTGTCGAAGGGAGGAAGGTAGTCCGGATCCTGTGCCAAGGCGATACAGCCAAAAAGCAGCGGCATCAGGAGGAAGAGGCCCTTGCGCTGCCACGTCCTCAATTTCACTTTCATTTCACAAAATTCCTTTTCAGATGGTCGGCAGATGCGCCGGTGGACAAGATTTCTAGACCTGTATCCAGAGCGGTAAGCTCACGCTCCTTTTGCGATTACCCGGCGTGCTTCCGCCACTGCACGATCTGCAGCCAGCATGGCCCATCCGAAGTCTGAAATGGGCCCGATGCTGTCAGCACACGCGAAAAAGATGCGGCCGGCATTTCTTGATGCGGTCGCTTGAAATTGAGTAATCATCCTGGGTACCGGAATATACCAGTTGTGGCCTCGCCGCCAGATGCGCACCTCTGAGATCTTGCGTGCTGATCCAGGGAAAAGATGGTCGAAGTAAGTCACGATATCGGCGGATAGTCTTTTCATGAAAATGTCAGAGAGAAGCTGTGAACGTTTTGAGGCTTTTAAAGGAATCTCAATGCGGAACATTTGTTTTCCCGGCTGGATGCTATTGTCCCGCAGGCTGGCAATCGGCCCCCGTAAAATCCTCGCTGTTCTGAGGTTGCCCGAGATGATCTCGTCAACACAAACCGCTCCTCCCAGGTAGGGAGCGTAGCGCATGGAGCCCATTGCCTGCTGCTGGTCCCTCGGGAGACCCGAAACAATGTGCCTCGCTATGAATTTGGGGGCTGCCATGATGACTGTTTTTGCCCGGATGGTTGTTGGCTGTCCGTGCTGCAGGTAGGCGACCAGGACTCCATCGGCCTCGTTTTGGACGTGGTAAACTGTCACGCCCGTTATAACTCGCCCGGACCCCGCGGCCTCAATTTTTTGTTTCAAAGCCAGAGCCGCATGGCTCAGGCCGCCGGGAAAAGTGAAAACTCCCCCTTTCGAAGAACCCTCCGGATAAAGCGGGCCGAACCCCGCTCCCATTTGGCCTCTGGCAAGCAGGATACCGGCATATCCGGACAGTTCGTCACACCCCGCTGCAAACCAAGCCAACAGGTCATCAAAGAATTCTTTGACCTCGGAACCGTAAGGACGCAGAACCTCAGAGAAGGAGAGTTGATCCAGCCTTTCTTTGGAGCCTTCGACGTCCAATGCAAAGAGCTCAGTTCGAGCCTCTCGGAGCCGGCGCTCCGCGGCCGCCGTGAAGAAGCGTCCCAGGCCATTTTCAAACAAATCGCCCCGGATGACTTGATCGCCTACGATAGTGACCGGATCAAATGTAAGAGGAACCGGCTGGAGTCCCAGTTCGGAATACAAGGGAGCTGCCGGTGAGACACTGTAAAAAGCATGGGACACCGCTGCATAGGGCATCGCATCCCAGTAGTCGGCGCGAGCATTGCCGCCTACCTCGGATTCTTTCTCGAGCAGAACGATGTCGCGGTCTCGAAGCCGGTAGGCCGCAACCAGCCCGCTGGGACCGCCGCCGACCACCACCACGTCGCAGGCGCGCCCGGCAGCCGGTATTGGCCATCGACGGCCGCTCCGGACCTGGTGGCAAACGGAAAAATCTTCACTGAGTTGTTCTGTGCGATAACGCGCGAGATTTTGATTCGAGTTGAAGGATGCGTGTACAGGTTGCGCTATTGGGCAAAAAGACCCCGCGCTGCCCAGAATCACGGTGCGTATGAAACGACGGCGACTGAACATTTGATCTTCCAATGAGAAGTGAGTTCACAAGGGTGTTTACGCCCCCGTCGAACCTCTAACAAGGTGGAAAAGACGGGAGGTGCGGTTGAAAGCCCACCTCCCGGCCTCTCCTATAGGAAATTAAAAGATAAGTTTTAATCCAAACTGGATCTGACGCGCGGAACCGGAGGTCGTGTTAATCTTGCCCGCAGTGGGCAAGGGAGCTTCTACATCCTGAACGCCTCCGAAAACACGTCGGTCGGGTGGCCCGAAATTAGCCCGGTTCAGCAGATTGAAGATTTCAGCGCGGAACTCGACTTTCCCACTCTCACCCAAGAAGCGAAGGCCGGTATCTTTCGCCACTGCAAAATCCACCGTCGCGTAGCCAGGCCCCCGCAGAATATTGCGACCTGCTGTTCCAAGAAAACCGGCTGCGGGAATAGTAAATGCGGATGGATCAAAGTATTGATCCGGACCTCCTCGCACAATGTCATCTGGTTTACGCCCTGCGACGAGATTGGGACGATCCAGTTCCTGAGAATTCCCCAGCACGCCTGAGCGGGAACGATTTGCCAATAGAACCGGCGTAAAGGTTCGGCCGCTCTGCAACGTGACAATACCGCTAATCCACCATCCCTCCAGGAGCTTTGACGCGGCACCCGCTCCGGTGGTTCCAGGGAGTCTGTAAATCCAGTTCAGCTTCCAATTGTGAGCCACGTCAAAGTCTGCAAGCCCTTGATCTACTTTGCGATCCTCGGGATCCGTCCCGAACGAAAAAGCAGTGTTGCTCTCGCGCGATAGCTGCCCTTGGGTATCATCAATGGTTTTGGACCATGTGTAGGAGCTTTGAAACTGCAGGCTGCCAAAGCGTTTCTCAAGCCCCAACTGCAGCGAGTTGTACCAGGAGTTCCCGCCGGCATCGATGAGCGTAACGGTGTCCCAATTGCGATTTCTTCGAGTCGTGGTAGCAGGCCAGAATTTACGGCCGTCCGGCTGAATTTGTGCGATTCTAGGATTCCCTTCCTTGTTCTGCATAAGATTGAGCCCGCGCGAACCGCCATAGGCCAGCCTGAGCACGGTGTTCTTGGGTAGAGCACGTTCAACAGTCAGGTTGTACTGGAGCAAATGAGGCTGCTCGAGATTGTAGTCGATGGTGCGAATGGCCCCTCCCACGCCAGGTGGGGGGAACGTCAGTGGAATGGTCAACGTAGGGGCGATTACGATCGTCCGCAGGGAAAACGGAGGTTGCGCAATTCCCACTTGCAACAAAGCGCTGCCGATATTCCCGATATCGTAGACGGTGCCAAAGCCTCCTCTCACCACTGTTTCGGAATCTCCATTGATATTCCAGGCGAAGCCTACCCGCGGTCCAAAGTTCTTAAGCGAAGGATTTCTAAAGAGAGCGCCAATAGTGACGTCTTTATCCGTAGCAAGATTGCGAAGACCTGATTGCTTGCCGTGCTGTTCCTCGGGAACGGTGTGAAATTCGTAGCGAAGGCCAAGGTTTAACGTTAAAGACGGATTCACCTGCCAGTCGTCTTGAATGTAGTGGCCCAACGTCGTGAAATGGTAAGTACGTGCTTGACTGGATCCGGGAGTTTCCGCAAACCAGAAGAGCGCTCGACCCAACAAGAAATTACTGATGTTTGGAAAAACGATGTAACCATTTTTCACCAGGCCGGTCTCGCTGTACATCTGGAAGCGGTTAATCACAACCCCAAACTTCAGGCTGTGATCACCCCGAGTGTAGAAGACGTCGTCGCTCCAGGTGAATATGTTTTGCTTGACACCGGTGGTTGTTCCAGGATCGGGACCCATGTCAGAGAGCCCGCCCACGATCAGATTGCCCATCTGACGGTCCGGGATCATGGCGAATTCGGGCGCCTTCACCCCCTGGGAGTTAGCCAGCATGTTGGTCCGGCTGTAAGAGAAGCGAAAAGTATTCAACAAATTGGAGGAGAAAAGATGCGTTTCCGACAGGGTGGCGTACTGGCTGCGGCTTTGCAACGCATCAGTGAAACCGGGAAACGCTCGAGGCCGGGTTACTTCCGCATCGTGAAATGTATAACGCACAAAGAACGAGTCACTGGAAGAAAATGTGTGGTCCCCTCGCCCTTGGAAAAACGATTCGGATGTTGGTTGATTGAACGGAAATGTGAACTGATTGCCCGGCAGATTGGGGTCCGGATAAAGCTTTAAGAAAGGCTTGATCACCGGATTGATTACGGGCACCAGGCCCCCGTCAACTTTTGCAGACGCCGGAAGCGTGTTGGAAACCGTGGTGACGCCTAAGCGCTCCTCCAGACCTTCATAAGTAAAATGAAAGAAAGTCTTGTCTTCAACTATCGGCCCCCCGATGGCGCCCCCAAAATTGTTGCGCTTGAAAGAGGGCAGACGGCGAGGATTGCTGGCAGTTTTTCGATCAAAAAAGTTGCGAGCGTCCAGGGCGCTGTTACGCAGGAAATGAAACAAAGAGCCATGAAAAGCGTTGCCTCCGCTCTTGCTGACGATCTCGATCTGACTTCCCATAGTCATTCCGTATTCAGCGCTGAAAGTGTTGGTGACCACCCGAAATTCCCTGATCCCCTCAACGCCCAGAGTCGTGCCGCTGATGGAAGCGGAATTGGCGCCCCACAGGTTGGTCATTATGGCCCCGTCCATTAAGTGATTATTGGAACGAAGAGGAGCCCCGTTGCTGCTGAACCACGTTCCTGACATGCCTGCAATCAGCTGTACGTTCTTGTGCTCGTGAACTCCGGTCTGCAAAAACGCTAAGTCCACAAAATTCCGCCCGTTGAGGGGCAGGTCAGCAACCTTTTGATCGTTGACAAGCCCGCCCAGCGAGGAGGTGCGGGTGTCAACCAGTGGCGCTTCGCCCCTAACCTCCACTTTTTCTGAGACCTCACCAACCGGCAGCTCAAAATCGACAACCGCCTCCTGCCCCACGACCAGCGTCACCTGCCGGACCACCATCCGAAAGCCGGGAAGCTCGGCCGTCAGCTCGTACCGTCCCACAGACAGTGCCGCCGCTTTATAACGGCCATTCTCATCGCTCACAAGCAAGCGCGCCTGGCTGGTCTCCAGATTTGTGACCGAAATGCTCGCCCCGGGCAACACCGCCCCGCTCTGGTCCTTTACGGTCCCCGAGATTGCCGCAATAGGAAGTTGCGCAAAAAGCAATACAGGGAAAACCAAAACTAACAATATTACTAAGCTGGTTCTTACAAAGCTCGACATAGAGCCTCCTTGGAAAGAAAAGACGTCCATAGCCGGAACTGCCTGAAAGCCAGAACTGAGGGGGGATTATAACCGGGATGTCAAGGCGTGGACAGCGCTCATTGGCCTTGGCCCGGGAAAAAACGACTTGTGAACGGCGGCAACTTAACGGACGCCACATCAGGGCTGGGGCGGTCGCGAGTCAGAACGTAGCAAGTGGATCCAGTCCTCGCCGGCCACCTCGACCTTGATCAGGTCATCGTGCTGTTCGCCGCGCCTTAAAAAAATTCGTGTATGGGAAATTCGCTCGCCGGATGCAACCAGGTTGCTCTCAAAGGTATAGGCGTCCTGATTCCATTCTTCATTTCCAATTTGCGTAAAAGAGATCACATGCAAGCCATTCTCAACGCGGTGCTGGAAAAGATACCTGCCCCTCTTTAAGACCGCAAAATCCACCAAAACATCGGACCCGAACTTAATGCGGCTTTGTTTTCCCACCTTGATTGTCTTGTCGCCAGGTGAATCGTGGGGCCCGTCGTGAGCTTTTGCTGGAACACTCAGGACCACAGCAATCGTGAGAACCCGCAAAACGCGCTTGAGGCACTCCATCAGGTTTTTCCTCCCAGCCTGCTTCGAAACACTAAAGAGTAGCTCAACTGGCACAGCATTCAAAGTGAGGGCCGACCTTCGACGTAAAGATAGCGCTTTTGTTTGGGTTCCCATCGCAGGACAGGACAAGACTTGCACTGGTTTCGTGGTTCGTTGACGTGGAGATCCTCTGTGCTCCAGGGGGGCGTGGCTCGGGTAGCGAGCCGGGCAATCCATGGATTCAGGGGAAAGTTCTCGATCAAAAGAGACTGAGGCTCGACCGATCTCAAATGTTCCACGAGCTGCGCAGTCGGTGCAGCGCGGACCTCAAACTGATCGTCCTTAACTGCCCAAAGGTATCCGATGTTCCCCGTCACAAAGAGGAGGGCCAACATCTGCCGCGCACGGCCGGAATAACCGGCGATCAAGTTTGCGAGAGCGGCACAAAGCCCCAATGAAGCCAGGTAAAGATGACGGCTTGGAACATGGTTCTGATATGTCAAGAAGATGTAAGGAAGCAGTGCTGTTGCCATCCATAACAAGGGAAACTGAAGCTGGGACAGTGCTTCGCGGAACACGCGCCCCTTGAGAAAAACAGCCACATAAAGCCAGGGAAATGCAAGACGGTGAATGCTGTTGGCAAACACGGGCACCGCATGAAGACCGGGACGATAGAATCCACCGGCAGCCAGGCTGTTGGAGTCCAGTGTGTACAGCATCACGCCCAGAAACAGCAACGTGGGCAACAGCAGCAACGCAAGAAGGCGAAGATGAGGAAAACGGCTGCTTTTCCAATATTCAAACAGCGCGATCAAGAGCGGCAAAATGACTGCAGATTCCTTGGTGAACAAAGCTGCCGCATAAGCCAGCGTGGCGAGGACATATCTGTTCTGGACCCAGAGCAAGAGCACCAGCAGTGAGAAAAATCCCAGCAGAACCTCATGCATTCCGCCCAGCCACATGACTGCTTCCTGCGGATTTTGAAGGGATGCGAAAAAAAGAGCAGCCCAGGGTGCAAGGGTGGGCGAAAGGACACAAAAGAGCCGCCACATCAAAAGCACATTCAAAAAATGAACCAGGAGGGTGAATCCATAATAAAAGCCCGCTTCATATCCGAACAGCTTTTTCAAGATAAGAAATGCCGCATAGGTGGTGGCGCGAAAATTTTCAGGCGGAATGCTGAAAAGAAACAGCGGATCGTGCTTCCATTCCTCGACCCGCTCCAGAAAGACATAGTCATCCGAAATGAATCCATTATTGAAAGCGGGAGCGTACGCCAGCAGACACACCCCAAAAAGAAGCGCTGCCCAGCGCCACGTTGATTCCAGCCACGCGGATGATGCATTCCGCACCGGTGGAATGTCCTGGTTCTTCACGCCGCTTCTTCCTCCATGAAAAACCGCAAGGCAATCGGCATGCTCAAGACAAGATTCCGCACGGCATGCTTGGTGTGCGTCATGTCAAAAAACAGTAACATCAGGCGCAGACGAATATCTACCTGCAGCGTCCCGAGAGAGCCCTTATGGACCTGAATCTCACACAAAAGGGGACTGGCGATCAGGAACGGCTGTTGGGGAAGGGCCGCCGCCTTTTGACTAAATCCGTAAAGGTCGAAATGAGGGCGCCGGGCGGATTCAATCCGGTTTCCATTGCAAAACGGGAGTGAACAAAGACCATGGAACCGCCCACTACCGTCAGCAAAGGTTGCAGGTTGGAAATTTCATCTTCCGGGATGAAGAGGTAATCACGGTCGAGTATCAGGAGGTCGGCAAGCTTACCCGGCTCCAGAGAACCCAACTGCTTCTCTTTTAGAACGTAGCGCGCTCCATTGATGGTGGCAATCCTGAGGGCAGTCATCCGGTCGACTCGTTCTTGTGCCCCCCAGACCTTTCCGCGAGCATCCTTACGCGTGATGAGCAATTCGAGGCTGTGCCAAAAGGTGCGGTGCTCATTTTCGCCGGTAGCACGGTCCACCAGCGTTTGAGCCTGGTCCTGATGTTCCTCGAGCGACACGTTGATGCCGGCCCGCACCAGGCTTTTCACCGGGTGAAGAAAAGCATGCACAACCGGCTCGCCCAGAATCCGTGCCGTATTTTCGGCATTGGCGAAGCTGGGACTGCAACTCCACATCACGTTGAGCCGAGCGGCACGCGGAATATCTTGCGGATTGATCCAGGTACAGTGGTCCATGCTCCAGCCGCTGACGCTCCCGGGTTTTCCAGCGTGGATTCTTTCAAACATGGTCAGGAGCATGCGATGTGTGGCATCACCGTCGACGTGCGCATTTGCGGAGCGTAATCCCGCTTCAGCCACCTTTTCATACCATTCCTGAAAGTAGTTTGCGGCGAGCGGGGCTCCGTTTCCGCGGGGAGCGCCGTTAAATTCACGGTCAAGATAGCACCAGCCCCGCGGAAACCATTCCGACATGGGGTTTCCCGCACCCATGCCTATGTTTCCCAGGGCCGGTCCTTGGGGCGCGTTCACACTCACTCTCCTTAAATCAGTGCAGGATCCAAACGAGGCGCCGTCGGTCAGTGAGACTGTCAGGGCTGAGACCCAAAGATGCTCCGAGCCTTGGCCCATTTTGACGTTTTTCCAATCCTTCCACTCCGGGTCATCAAAGGCTTGCTGGAGAGCGTAGCCAATTCGCAGGGAGAGATTGCCTTTGTTTTCCAGGTGCCGGAAGACTCGCACGCTGTATTCAGGAAGACGCGTTGAGATGGTAGTAATCCCCACCGCGTTCAATTCTTCAATGGATTTCTTGTAAATGCCGGCCAGTTGCTCCGCTGGCGGCAGCGGAAGGAGAAGATGAGGAAGACGGCTTGCCGGAGGACCCAGGTGGCCATCCGGCTTTCCAGAGGAATCAAGCCAATAACGGCCGTATTTTTCAATGAATCTCCCGTATTTCTCCCACAGGATTTTCACCGCCTTGCTATTGACCAGATTCCCTACCGTGGAGGGGAAACCCAGATTCACGACCACGGGGTGGTCCCTGCTCACTGTGTCCAGATCCCAGCGTGTAAGCTCAGTCCAGAGTAAGCGGATATTTTCGATACTGAGTGCCTCCGAATCTGAAAAGTAAACCCATTCGCCAGGTTGAAAGGAGTACTTTCGAAAAGTTTCGTCGATCTGTTGGAGGAAATCTTCTTTCGAGCGAATCGCCTTCCAGTTTAACGGATACTGCCGGAGCCCTGGTGCGCCCAGTTCGTTCCCATAATTTCCTTCCGCTGCAAAGTGAGGATGCGTATGCGTGTTGATCAGTCCGGGGATTACGGTTCGACCTTTTAAATTAATTTCGAGCGTCTCCGGACCAGCCAGCTTCCGAATGCTGCTGGTCGAGCCGACAGCGGCAATCTTCTCTCCGGTGATGGCGATCGCTTCCACAATGCTGAAATTTTCATCGACTGTAACAATTTCCCCATTGTAAAGAATCAGGTCCACCTTGCCTTGCGCGCTCACCCAAAAGCTGAAATGAATGGCTATAAGAAGAATTAAGGTGGAGGTTGAAACTTTTATTGAAGCAGATTGAGTCATTCTCTGATCTTACGGCGAGCGTAAAACAGAAGCATCTAAAAAACAAAAGACAGCTTTTTGAATATGTATTCCAGTCGCGGCGGCTTGGGATGGTGTACTTTCACGGGTTGCTTATGGACATGCGGCAACACATTGCCACTTTTTGTAACGGGCGACCTGTCGCCCGCTGTGAAAGCACGACCACACTCCAGGGCCAGAAGGTATATCTGAGGCGTCACCATGCTGAGCGCAAGCGTTGCTTCGGGAGTGCTCCCTTGCGTCACACTTTGAAAAACCTCGGTGGGTCAGCCGATCCGATTCGCATTCGTCAGTACATGAGATTAAAATTACAGGCAGTTGCCTGAAACGTCCCGCAGCGTTGTATGCATGATGGTTAAAGTTTTATGAGTCTCAAGAGGTTTGCAATGGGAAAAACAGCCGGATTTGTGGTGGCGATTTTGATCCTTTTTGGGGGTACAGCCTTGGCACAAGCCCCAAGGCAAAGAAGTGTTGAAGGGCTAATCTATGACCTAAAACATCCCGAAGCTGATCGGAGGGTAGAGGCGGCGCGACTGCTTGCCTTGCACCGCCTGCGCGAAGCTGTGCCCGGCTTGATTGAAGCTACTCAGGATCCAGACGACCTGGTACGGCTGGAGGCATTGAAAGCGCTGGTCCGGATCAATGACCGCCGTGCCCTTTCTGCCTACATTCGGCTTACCAGCGACCCCAAAACGTCCATACAAGAAAAGTCCATCGAAGGGATTATCAACCTCTATGTCACGGAAGAAGGAGGCTTCATTCACGGCATCAAGCGTTTTGTGGAAGTAGTGAATCCTTTCAGCGATGACTATAATCCGCTGGTGGTGGAGTCTTACATTGCCGTCGACAGTGAGGCGGTCAAGGCTGTGTCGCAGTTGTTGAGTTCTGCGGATGCCGGCATCAGGAAGGACGCGGCGTTGGCGCTGGGGATCCTGAGGGCGCAAGCCAGCGTTGGACTGATTCAATCCATACTCGAGCGCGAAACCAGTAATTCGGTAAAGGTGGAATTGATTCGCGCCTTGTACAAAATTGCGGATGCGGACGCGGCCCGAGTGCTGGTTCCGTTTATCGATGACCCCGACAAAAAGGTCCATGATGAGGCGATTTTCACGTCAGGTCGTCTTCGCGTGAAGGAGGCAGTCCCTCGTCTGACAGAGATCTACCGTTCCGGCGTCCAGGAGCGCAGGAAGATACTTGGCGTGGTTCCCGCCAGCGGCGCCGACGATCTTCAAAAAAAGGTCCTGGAAGCGCTTGCCTTTATCGGCGATCCCTCGAGCAAGGAGTTTTTCGTTGTAGCCTTAGATGACCCGCGCGACGCGGTGCGCCAGTATGGGGCGGAGGGGTTGGCCCGATTGGGGGATTCCAGCGTGACCACACTCGTGGCCACCCGTCACCTGCAGGAAAAATCAAGCAAAGCCCGGTTGGCTATGTCCTTTGCTTTGTTTCGGCTGGGCCGCGAAGAACACCTTGTGGAACTGGTGGGTGAAATCAATGATGGCAGTCAAGCCTTTGACTACCTTCTGGAACTTTCGCCGGCTGAAGTAAACAAGCTTTACCCTTTTTTACGGAGCGAGAAAAATTCCGTGCAGGCCCGGGTGCTGGATGTGATCGGCTTGCGCGGGGACGCTTCAGTCCTACCGGTGGTGCAGCAGTGGACCCAGAGTGAGAGCGCGGAAGTGGTCTCAGCCGCCAATCTTGCCATACGCCGGATTCAGGGACGCCAGGGTCCTTCCGCTCCAGCCGGTGCAGAAATCCCGGGAATGTGCGAAGAGCGCTTTCTTGCGCAAACCGCGATGGCCTGAGTTGATCGCGCAGTTTTCCGATGAGCCGGTGCGAACGAGCGCTTTTGGTGCGACAACGCAAACGCTTACTCCGGAGACGATCTCAAACGCTGTCAATCCCGTCACCCTGGTGAAGGCCGTATGGGGAGAACAGCAGGTCTATCGCCCGCCCCAAAACGGCGGGCTCGGATGAGAATATTTTCCACAGAGCCCGCCGTTTTGGGGCGGGCGACGAGAAACTCATACAAATGAAGCGCAGCCAATAGACTGTCCCGAACTCCGGCGACAGGGACATAGGACGAACAATTTCGAGCTGCTGGCACAGCGGAAAGATTAAGAAACCCTGAGTTGTGAGACAGCTTGGCGCTGTATGCGCACTGCGGATGCCGGTGTCGAAACCGGCATTAAAGCCCCAGATCTTTCCAGAGCCGGTCGACTCGATCTTTTACTGCTGGGTTCATCTTGATTTCTGGAGGCCACGGGCGCTGAAAACCTTCCTCGGGCCACTTGCGGGTCCCGTCCACACCCATCTTGGACCCAAAGTTCGGCAAACGCGAAGCATGGTCCAGCGAATCCACTGGGCCCAGTGTGAACTGGATGTCTCGCTCGGGATCGATGTGGTTAAGGACCTTCCACACCACTTCCTGATAGTTCTTCAAATCTGTGTCTTCATCAAGTACCAGAATGCATTTGGAAAACATGGCCTGGCCCAGGCCCCAGATGGCATTCATCACCTTGCGAGCATGTCCCGGATAACGCTTGCGGATAGAGACAAGCACCAGATTGTGAAACACGCCTTCAAAAGGCATGTGCATGTCGATAATCTCAGGAAGCTGCTTGCGGATGAGCGGCAAAAAGATGCGCTCAACAGCATGCCCCATGTAGCAATCTTCTTGGGGGGGCCTGCCCACAATAATGGTTTGATAAATAGGCCGGCTGCGTTGAGTGATGCAGGTAACGTGGAACACAGGAAAACGGTCTGCCAGCGAATAAAACCCGGTGTGATCGCCAAAGGGACCTTCCACCCTAAGCTCATCCAGATCGACATGGCCTTCCAGGATGATTTCAGCCATGGCGGGAACTTCCAGGTCCACCGTTTTACATGGCACCATATCCACCGGTTTTTGGCGCAGAAAGCCTGCGAACATCATCTCGTCAAGATCGTCCGGCAAGGGAGCAATGGCCGAGAACACCACCGCTGGGTCAGCCCCGATCGCCACCGCCACTTCAATACGCCGGACGCCCAGACGCCTAGCTTCACGTTCGTGCTGAGCTCCATGTTTGTGGGTCTGCCAGTGCATGGTGGTGGTCCTCTCATCAAAGACCTGTATGCGGTACATGCCGCAGTTTCGTCTGGCGGTTTCCGGGTTTTTGCTGAAGACCAGCGGCAAAGTGATGAATCGGCCGGCGTCTTCGGGCCAACATTGTAGAATGGGAAAATCAAGAAGGGAGAAACCGTCAGTTCGCACCACTTCCTGGCACGGACCGGAGCGGACACTCTTGGGGATAAAGCTTCCCAGGTCTGCCAGCCTGGGTAAGAGCTTTAACTTGTCAATCAACCCTTCGGGCGGTTTCATGTCCAGCAACTCTTCGAGGCGGCGGCCCACTTCTTCCACCGACTGAACGCCCAGCGCAAGACTCATGCGTCGATACGAGCCAAAGGCGTTGATAAGAAGGGGAACTGAAGATCCTTTGACGTTCTCAAACAAAAGAGCTGGGCCCAACTTCTTGGAAACCCGGTCAGTTATTTCTGATACTTCCAGGAGGGGGTCCACTTCGACCTGGATGCGTTTGAGCTCGCCGGCCTTCTCCAGCGCCGAGATGAAATCACGCAAATCGCGGAATTCGTAGGCCATCAGTGACCGACCTTTGCCAGGAAATCGTTGAGCTCGGCTTCGAAGGTTTCTCGATTCAACTCCCGAGTGTCGGTCCCTGATTGAAGACGGAAGCATGTGGCTTTATCAAGGACCTGCTGTGGGTGCACGGGTCTGCCTGAGAGCTCATTAAAGGAAAGAAAACGGTGATAGTTGTTGGGCAGTCTGATCCCGTTTCCGTCTATCTGGATGTAGCCTGCATCGGGATCTCCAGCCACGATTGCACAATCTTTGAACTCACAAAAATCAGCAATACGCTCTATCGTCAAAACGGCTTCTGCCATAGAAGTTGTCATCATCAAGCTCGAGCCTTGACCGGCCTGTGCTGGGCAAAAGCGTACAAGAAACGCGCCGTCTCGAGGTAGCCCAGCCATTTCCGGCTTCCTTTGAACTCCCAAAGCCTGGGATGGGTGTGAGTCAAGAAAGGCGTGAGCAGCACCCGAGTCTCAGCGGAGGTAAGCCTTGCTTGCAGTTCCATCGTCTCTCCGCTTGGAATCAGCTCATCGGTGGTTCCGTGCACAAGATAAACGGGACACCGCACATGCTGCAAGTGTTCTCCAGGGCTGAGCAGTTTGAAAGAGGAAGCCAGATGGTCGTGGATTTGAGTCACCAGTTCAGGGTCCGAGGAATTTTCCCCCGTCGCCAGGTAATACCAGCGCTGCGCTTCCGGGGAAAGGCCTGAAGGCAGGGAGGGCTTCTTCCCCTTCAGCAGCAATTCCCTTAACACGTGCGTCATGATCGCGCGGTCTTGAGGCTGAGCGAGAAGGTCAATGGCCGTGAGCATGGAAATCCATTTTCCATAACGTAGTACCGGGTAATCGCCGTGTCGTTGCAGGCTGTTCTTGGCCGTGAACCAGTAGCGATTGCAACGGTCCAGGTTGTCGTAGGCGCCGATGGCCACCACAAAGGAGATCTCGTCGCGGATCTCAGGAAGGGCAGCAGCCGCCAGACCTATGGTTCCGGCTACGGAGATGCCGATGATCCCCGCTTCTTTGATTCGTCCGTCTCCAAATACTTTCAGCTCGTGGTACCAGTAGCTCACTTCACGAAGAGCATCCGGACGCAACCTGAAATTTCTGAAATCCTCGATATCGGGTGTAAGCACAATATAATCCAACTCAGCCAGAGCCTGAGCAAAAGCTACAAACCTCGGATGTTCTACCCCCAAGGCCGTCAGGCCGGGTACCAGGACGACTGCCGAGCCGGAATTTGAATTCCGCTTTGAATACACAACGGCACGGCGGATCCCGTCCTGGTTGGCTTTACGGATCTCTACGCGCTGCACTTCCGCCGTGATTTCCTGCTTTGCTGCCTTTCCCAACCCCATCAGCAGACGAACCGTAAAGGCCGTCTTCTGAAAAGAGAATCCGACAAAGATCAACAGGAGAACGCCGATAACGGCGGTCAGGTACTTTTTCCCCTGTTTGGATCGTGTAACCATATGCTAATTTTCGGTTTACGGAATCTTGTGGTCAAGCCTTGGGTGGGAGGGCGATGCGAAGGTTCGAAGAAAACGGCCGGTTGCGCGTCAGATCACTGATTTCGGTTTAAACTTTTTGCTAATAATTTTCCTCTAAAGAGAGGGAACACATGAAACAGCTTCTCGTTTTGACGCTTCTGTTGTTGGCAGCTGGGACAATTGTTCGGGCTGAGGATTGTCAGGCAACGCTGCAAGGGTTACGCCTTCCTGCAAAAGTGAAGTCCACTGGTCAACCTCGCAGGGTTCGATGGGAGCAGGTGGATCGCACCCTGAACCAGCTTGAAAAAAGCCTCCAGGGTATGGAATGTGAATTTCACTTTGAAGAGCTGCTCAAGAGCTCCCGTACCGATTTGTTTTTCCCGGTCACTAACAGCGTGGCCCGTTTGGTGCCGGAAGCCAGCCTGCGCGGCGTCGAGCTGTTCGACTCCGCCGGTGAGTTGTTGGGCACTTATGAGGGTGCCGTGCCGTTTGAAAAAACCGGCAGCTTGCAGGTACGGGAATCTTACCGGTTGGTTTCTTTCCAGTTTAAGGATAAGGATGGAGAGATTCAGTATACGGGGAACCGGCTGCTGCTGGACGACTTTCTAATGAAGTGGGAACAGATCAAAGAACGAGTGGCACTCTCCACCTTGAGGAAGGACTAGTATGTTTGCAATCCGGCCATGTCTCAGGAAAGGCCTCGTGCTTGGGGTGCTGGGACCTCTTTGTGCTGGGCCATATTGGATGATGGGATCCCCTATGCGGCCTTCGAGTGCGCCGGAAAACCACGCTCAAGAACTGCACAAAGAGCCTCAGGCTGAGAAGAGGCTTCTTGTTATCCCGGCCGGGACAAGACTGAAGGTGCGGCTGGTTGAGCCGCTCAGTACGCGCCGCAATCAGCGCGGGGAAACCTTTGAGGCTGAGCTTTCTGAGGAAGTTCATGTTGAAGGTGCAACCGTTATCGCAAGAGGAAACCGCGTGGGAGGAGTGATCGCCTTTATCCGTCGCGCAGGGCGCATTTCGGGGAGGGCGGAGATCCTGCTACGGTTCCTGGATATCGAGGCGTCGTCCGGTACTCGTGTGCCGTTGCAGGCGACTTTGCTGGAAGTACAAGTTCCCAACAGTAAGATTTCTGGGACAGGAAGCGTCAAGGCGCCTTCCGGGAAATCACGTGATGCAGCAAAGGTCGGCACTGTAGCCGGTGTGGCCTCCCTGATTGGTTTATTGGGAGGAGGAGGACGAGGAGCAAAAGCCGGAGCGATCGTCGGAGGCGCTTCAGGGGTCGCAGGCGTTCTCACCACTCGAGGAAAGGACCTGGAGCTTGGCACCGAGTCAGAGTTGGTTCTGCGCCTGGACCGCGATCTCCTGCTACACTAGATCTTTGGTCTGAGCTATGGCTGCGGCTCAGCGGAGGGCTTAAAGAAGCGGGAAGGAGAGAAGGCGGCCAGGACCTTCGCGGATTTCTGCAACAACAGTTCGGCAGCATAGTTCCCAATGTACCAGCTGCCCCCTACTCCATGTCCTCCCAGGCCGGCCACCCAGAAAAAATTTTCCAGCTGTGGATCGGGGCCAATTACAAAATTCGCGTCCGGAGCCTTGGTGCGAAAGCAAGACCACGCACGCTTTTGAACCGCATCATGCATGGCAGGAAGCTGGCTCCAGATCAAATCGGCAAGGTCTTCACCAATACCAGGGCTCACTGTGGGCTCCAGAGTTTCCGTCAGTTCCTCGTCGCACAGGCTAAACAGGACATCGCGCATCTCGGGACGGAAATAAAAGTTTTCCTGGAGATTCCATATGAAGGGCCAGTGCGGCTCGACATTGCCCACTTCGGAAAGTACGAAGAGATGCCGTTTTAATGGCAGCAAAGGAAGCGAGGTGGCGCCCGCCATGCTCGCAATCTGTGGGGCCCACGCTCCGGCGGCATTCACGATTTGCTCCGCTTGAAAGCTTCCCTCATTGGTTTCGATAAGATAGCCATCATTTTTCCGGATCTCCTTTACCTCGCATTGAAGCCTCACAACCACACCGCGGGATCGCGCGCCTTCAACATAGAAATTCAAGAGAGCGGAAATATCAATGACTCCGTCCGAAGGTGTCCACAAGGCGGATTCAAAGCGATGTCCTTTTAACAAAGGCACCTGGGCGCAAAGCTCTTCTGCTCGGCAGTATTCCGAAGGCACCAGTCCCGTCTCTCGCGCCCTTTCCAATTGCTCGCGATTTCCAAGCAGCACGGATCCGCATTCGTGGAAGCCCACGCTGGCGGCCTGTGAAGCAAGATGTCTGCGGCTTTCGGCGATAAAGCGGCGGATCGTGGGATTCTCAGTGGATTGAAGTACCAGAGAAGCGTTGCGTCCGGAAGCGTGAAACCCGGGTGTAGGTTCCTTGTCTATCAGGAGGATGGTTCCCGAAAAGGACCGGCTCAGGTGAAAGGCAGTGGAAGCCCCCGCAAATCCTGCACCGATAATCAGGACGGTAACGTCTCTCGCCATAAATACGCATGCTGGCTGCTAGGCAGGCGGCTCGCCGCCGAGGCGAAGACCCAAAGTGCCTCTGAATTGAGCACGGGTTCTGCGCAGTCTTGAAAAGTAAAAGTATATCGTGTTTCATAAGGGCATGAAAATTCATGAGTATCAGGCAAAACAGATCCTGAGCCGTTTCGGAGTCAAAGTGCCTCGCGGCCAGGTTGCTAAAACCGTCGAGCACGCCGTCGAGGTCGCGCGGGAACTCGGAGGCACTGTGGTCATCAAGGCACAAATTCATGCCGGAGGTCGCGGGAAGGGAGGAGGGGTTAAGGTCGCACGTGACTTGGAGCAAGCCGAAGAACATGCCTCCCAGATCCTGGGAATGAACCTAGTGACCCCCCAAACCGGCCCCGAGGGCAAACGGGTCAACCAAGCATTGGTTGAAGAAGGACTCAATATTGAGAAGGAATTTTACCTTGGCATCGTCATCGATCGAGGCTCCGGCCTGCCGGTGTTTATGGCCAGCCGCGAAGGGGGGATGGAGATTGAAGAAGTCGCGCGAAAAAACCCTAAATTAATTCTGAAGGAATTCATAAATCCGTTTCTTGGCTTGCAGGGCTTTCAAGCACGGCGCCTGTGCTTTGGACTGGAGCTTGATTCCCCCATCGTAAACAAAGCTGTTCCGTTCATGACATCACTTTACCGGGCCTTTGAGGCTTCTGATGCCTCTCTTGCGGAGATTAATCCGCTGGTCTTGACACGTGAAGGAGAAATTTACGCGTTAGATGCCAAGATGAACATTGACGATAACGCTCTTTACCGTCACGGCGATGTGCGGGAGATGAGAGACCTCGATGAAGAAGATCCCCTGGAGGTAGAAGCGTCTCGTTACGGCTTGAATTACATCAAGCTCAATGGAAATGTTGGCTGCATGGTCAACGGCGCCGGTCTGGCGATGGCGACCATGGACATCATCAAGCTGGCGGGTGGAAATCCTGCAAACTTCCTGGACGTGGGTGGAGGAGCCAATGTGGACCAGGTGCGCAACGCCTTCAAGATCCTGATGTCCGACGCCAGTGTTCGCGCCGTACTCATCAACATTTTTGGCGGGATTATGCGCTGTGATGTTGTCGCAGAAGGCGTGGTCCAGGCAGCACGCGAGATCGGGGTGCAGCTACCGGTGGTGGTCCGCCTGGAAGGCACCAATGTCGAGAAAGGGCGGGAAATCTTGAATCATTCAGGGCTTAATTTTCAGGTGGCCATGGGAATGGCGGACGCAGCAAAAAAAGTCGTCCAATTGGCAGGAGCTTAAATAATGTCGATTTTAGTCGATCAGAAGACGCGGCTGTTGGTCCAGGGAATTACCGGCAGGGAAGGCAGTTTCCACACGGAGCAGTGCCGGGCCTACGGGACCAAGGTGGTGGCAGGTGTGACCCCGGGAAAAGGGGGAACCCTTCATCAGGGTGTCCCGGTGTTTAATACGGTCGAGGAAGCGGTGAGGCAAGAGGGCGCCAATGCCAGCATGGTATTTGTACCACCTCAGTTCTGCGCCGACGCCATCATGGAGTCGGTGGACGCAAACATTGACCTGATAGTCTGCATCACGGAGGGCATTCCGGTGATGGACATGGTTCGGGTCGCCCACTTTATGGACGGACGAAGGACTCGCCTTATCGGGCCGAATTGTCCCGGAATCATCTCGCCTGGCAAATGCAAGATCGGGATCATGCCGGGCCATATTCACAAGGAAGGACGGGTCGGTTGTGTTTCCCGCAGCGGCACGCTGACCTATGAGGCCGTCGGCCAGCTTACATCGCGGGGCATTGGACAGACCACCTGCATCGGCATTGGCGGGGACCCCATTATTGGGACCTCATTCATAGACGCGCTCAAACTGTTTAACCGCGATCCCGATACCGACGCCGTTGTTCTTATTGGAGAAATCGGCGGCTCGGCTGAAGAGGAAGCGGCTGCGTATATCAAGAGATTTTTCAAGAAGCCGGTGGTGGGTTTTATTGCCGGACAGACCGCCCCTCCCGGGAGACGCATGGGGCATGCAGGAGCCATCATCTCTCAAGGAAGCGGAACCGCTCAGGAGAAAATGGAGAAAATGAAAAAGGCGGGAATCCGCGTCGTAGCCAGCCCTGCTGAAATCGGTGACGCAGTCATGGAAGTTCTTGCGAAGTGACTCTTCGAAAAATGAAACGGATAACCTGAATGCAACAAGCAACCTTGGCGATTATCAAGCCTGACGCAATCAAGAAAAACATCATCGGTCAGATTGTGCGGCGTATTGAGGAAAACGATTTGGCGGTCGTTGCAATGAAAATGGTCCACCTTTCACGTAAGATGGCGGAAAGCTTCTATTATGTTCATCGCGAACGGCCATTCTTCGCGAGCCTTACTCAGTTCATGTCGGAAGCCCCCGTCGTCTTGATGGTGTTGCGCGGTGAGAATGCGATCAGCCGCTGGCGCGACATCATGGGGGCCACCGATCCCGCCAAAGCAAAAGAAGGGACCATTCGCAAGCTGTTCGGCGAGAGTATTGAACGAAACGCTGTTCATGGCAGTGACGGTCCCGAATCCGCGGGTTTTGAGATTGGTTATTTTTTTTCGGCCGTGGAACTTGTCCGCTGATGCCTCGGCTGCCGACTAGGTTGAGTTAGAATTGACACATGCTGTCTGAAATCGGGAAAACGCTCATCTTTTTTGGCGCGGCCCTCTTGATCCTGGGGCTGTTGCTGACGTTGCTTCCATCACTGCGGATCGGCCGCTTTCCTGGAGATGTCTTTATTAGAAAGGGTAGTTGGAATATTTATGTTCCGGTGACCACCGGCATTCTGCTCAGCCTCCTTCTCACTCTGCTCTTTTGGATTGTTTCCACCATCAAGAAGTGAATCCGTTTGCTTCCTCGGACCGCCTGACCTTTGCGCAGTTTATGGAGTACTGCCTTTATGATCCCCAAGAGGGTTATTACAAACGGAAAGAGAGAATCTTTGGACCGGCAGGTGACTACTACACCTCTTCCTACACCCATCCCGCTTTCGGATGGCTGCTGGCTGAACGGCTGGTAAGCTACTGGAGAGAACTCAAACAGCCCGAGCCCTTTGACGTGGTGGAACTTGGTCCCGGAGAAGGGCTCCTCGGAAAAGTCATTCTCGAATATCTTCAATCACGCCATCCCCGGGTGCACGGCATTATCCGTTATCACCCGGTCGAAGAGCAGGACGAAATCCCGTCAAGAATCGAAGGAGTGGTTTTCTCCAACGAATTCTTTGACGCTCTGCCTTTTCATCGCGTCGTGATACGCCGGGACGTGCCGCGTGAAATTTTTGTAATGTTGCGGGAGGGCGAACTATGCGAGGTGGAAGATGCAGTCTCTGACCCACGAATTGCCCAGTACCTGCACGCCGGTTTCAAGAGGCTCAGGGAAGCATACGAATATGAAGTCAATTTACGCATGCTTGAGGTGATGGAACGCCTGGCCAATGCAATGAGCCGTGGCATCCTGCTCACTATTGATTACGGCTATGAGTGGGAGGAATACGATACTTTCCCTCGAGCCTCCGGAACTTGGATGTGCTATTTCAAGCATCAGGCGCATGCCAATCCTTATCTCCATATCGGCAGGCAGGACATTACCGCGCACGTCAATTTTGAGATCATGCGTTGGCAGGGGGATCTATTCGGTTGGGTGTCGGCTCCTCTCAAGACACAGCGTCAGTTTCTTTGTGAATGCGGATTGGAACAGATCCTGATCGAGGAGGAGAAGCAGGGATGGCTGGAGCCGCAACGGATGGAAGAGCGGCTGCAACTGAAAGAGCTGCTTTTTCCCGGAGGCATTTCAGACGTCATGAAGGTGCTTGAGCAACGCAAGCTCTAGTGTGGCGTACCCGAAATACGTTGGCCTTTGCCGGGGGGCTGGCGCGCCGAAATCGCGAAGCGAGGAGGAGCCTGATGTGACCCATCGGCGACGACGAGTGACAAAGAGTTCGGCCGCAACAAAGGCCAACGTATTTCGGGTACGTGACACTAAAATGTCCAGAAGCCCTCGCAAACGTGCCCTCATTTAGCAGCCATTAGTTAGTAGGGAAATTCTACGTGATTGAGGCGATCGCCGGCGCGCCGTCGAAAGACCGCTTCTGATAATAAGAACAACACAAAGATCAGAAGCAGGGCGGTCGCACAGGCGGCATAAGAACGAAAGGCATAAAAGAAAACCACGCCGCTTAACAAGCCTGCTAATCCAAAGGTCAAAACCATCAAGAGAAGCAAATTGCCGGTGCCCGTGGGAACTTCTTCGTGGGGACGCGAGAAAGGAAGGGTAATCATAAACTGATGCATAAAGCTGAGGAAAAATTCTCCGGCCGCCCAAAAGAGCAACATTATGAGCAGGACGTGACCCCGGTTTCCAATTTGGTAAAGCAGGATAAAAGCAGTGGCCATCAGATAGGGTTGCAGAAAGAGGCGCCGTGCAGCGGCACGCACCGCCAGTAGAATCTTCAGCGGATCCAAGTCCCCTAGTAGGATGATCCAGCTGGCCCGGTACTGCAGACTTCGCGTCAGGAGTTGGAGGGAAAGCGGCGCCTGCCCCAGCACCAAAACCATGAAAGGAAGTAGTAGCCCGGCTGAGGCTCTTACCGCGGCGAAGGGATCAGCAACCGGCTCTTCTCCGAGCAGGAGAACTCCCCATAAGGCAAAATAAATCGGGAAAAGAACCAGGGCAGCTTTTAAACGCCAATCATCTCGCAGGTGCAGCAGCGTCAACGTCAGCATCACCCAGTTCTCGCGTTCTTTAAAGCCTGCTTTTGTTATTACAGTGAAAAGCCTTCCAGCTCTGGGTGCTGCCCGAAACGGGATCGCCTCGGTTTCATATAATCGGTCACGGAAACGTTGTGAGAATGTCCGCAACAACAGAATCACTGCGCCCGCAATCAGCGCGGGAAGCGTCAAAGCCTGTGCCAGCCTCCGCAGGTCAAAACCGGAGAGCGCCAGATCCACGAGAGCTGCAGGCGCAAAGGGAGGCAACCATGGCCATGGGGAATCCAGGACGGAAAAACCTCCAGCCAGCCGGCTGAACTCGGGCAACAGGACAAAAGTAGAAAACAATATCAGGAGGGTAAAGAAGAGCGTTTGAATGTAGCCAATCAGATTGGTCAAGCGTGCTGAGCCGATTCGATCCAGTACCAGGGCATACAGGATCAGGGTGGACACGGCAGCCAAGATATTCCCCAGCATCGCACCCGCCAGAAATAGTGCCGCCGCCGTCACGGAGTATTTCGCTGTGAATACGACGGCGCTGGGAATGTGCAACAAGAAGGTGGCGCCAAGAAGCGTCTTCAAAAAAAGCGCAAGCTTGGCCGTCAGCAACGATGAGGCATCTATTGGAAACCATCCCAGGAAATGTTTTTCTTCGGGATTGAATACGATCACAAAATAATCGGTCACGATTTGAAAGGCGAACAGCAGACTGGTGGCCCCGACGATGATGGTGGTGGCGGCCAGCGGTTCCTGGGCACGCGTCATTTGCCACGCAAAGGCACAGCCGTAAAAAAGCATCATCAGCCGCACCAGATACCTTGGCACTCTGCTGGAGCTAAAAAACAGCAATCGTTGAGAGGACAGCTTGAATGCAGAAAAAAGGGCCTCGGCTTGCATGCTGTTGGCTCTGAGCAGCCACGATAACGGCAAGATGAAAAGCCTTAATTCCACCACATCAACAAGGTGAGCTGAATTCATTGTTGCGGGAACTTGTGAAGTGAAGAAAAGCCTCTGCCAGACTGCGAGTGCCTGCCGCGTTTAACAAAACCTCCGGCGCGCCAGAAGCGGCGATACGCCCGCGATCGATAATGGCAATGCTGTCGCAGAGCGATTCCACGATCTCCATCTGGTGAGAGGAGTAAACCGCGATCTTCCCTTGTCTCTTCCAGTCTTGAAGAATTCCTTTCAAGGTGAATTGTGTCCTGACGTCCAGGCCGTCCATAGGCTCGTCAAGCAGTAGTACGGCTGGTTCGTGTAGGAGGGCAGAGGAAATCAAAACTTTTTGCCGCATCCCCCGGGAGTATTGCCGCATCAGTTCATGGCGCTCTTCACCCAGCTTAAACTGGTCAAGCAAGCGTGCTGAACGCCTGGCTATCAGCTCATCGGACAAACCATGCAGGCGTCCCGCCAGCCGCAGATATTCCATAGCGCTGAGGCCTTCATAAACTGTTCCGTTCTCGGGGACATAGCCAATCATCTTCCGCACCGCCAACGCATCAGTGCAAACATCTTTCCCCAGGACGCAGACACGGCCGCTGGAAGGCCGCAGCAGGGTGGCGATGATTTTTAAGGCCGTTGTTTTTCCCGCCCCGTTGGCTCCGATGAGACCGAATAGCTGTCCCGGCAAAATCGCAAGATCAATGCCCGCAAGCGCCGTTACATGCTGGTATTTCTTAACCAGGGATTGGATTTCAATCATGCCTGGAAGTCCTCTTCTTACGTGGCTCCGACATCTTTGTTAAGATTGCAATGAGTTGGAGCAAAGCAAGTTCTCTAGTGCAGACGACGAGAAACATGGTTTTGGCAAGGTAGGAAATTATGCTCGAAGCTGGTGGGCGATACTGGGTTCGAACCAGTGACCTCCGCCGTGTGAAGACGGCGCTCTAACCAGCTGAGCTAATCGCCCGTAGTGGGGCATATTCTAGAGAAGCGGAGAGTGGGCTGTCAAATGAGCGAAGTGTTTGAAGTGATCGTGATCGGAGGCGGGCCAGCCGGACTAGCCTGTGGCATTGAGGCGCGCCGCCGCCACTTGAAATCACTGGTGATAGAGAAGGGCTGCCTGGTTAATTCCATTTATCATTTCCCAGTCGGCATGACTTTTTTTACCACGGCGGATCTTCTCGAGATTGGAGATATTCCCCTGGTCTGCTCCTCGGAAAAGCCCAAGCGTTCCGATGTGCTCAAGTACTATCGGCGTGTGGTTGAGCAATACCAGCTGAACGTACGGGACTACGAACGTGTGATATCGATCTCAGGGACCAACGGCAATTTTGCGGTACAGACCGTGGATCGCAACCAGGTTCATCGAACTTACCAAACGCGCAAACTGATCGTGGCTATCGGCTACTATGATCACCCCAACATGCTAAACATCCCCGGTGAGGATTTACCCAAGGTGAGCCACTACTATGTTGAGAGCCATCCTTACTTCCGAAAGAAAGTTGCGGTCATTGGTGGAAAGAATTCAGCGGCGGAAGCGGCGCTCGAGCTTTATCGCAATGGCGCTGAGGTAACTCTTATCCACAGGCGTGAGTCGATGGACCGGGACGTAAAGTACTGGGTGCTCCCCGACATCAACAACCGCATCAACCGTCGAGAAATTGAGGCCCTGTTCTCCAGCTATGTGACGGAAATTCGCCAGGAGGAGATCGTGGTGTGCACCCCCTCAGGATTACGAATCCTGGAAAACGATTTCGTCCTGGCGCTCACCGGCTACCATCCTGATAAGGAATTTCTCGAGAGCATGGGCATTCAGGTGGACCCCGTCACTTATGCGCCCGTGCACAATCCTCAAACTCTGGAGAGTAATGTTGCCGGAATTTATGTGGCCGGCTCCGTTGTGTCTGGAAAAATGACCAACCGCATCTTCATTGAAAACGGTCGTTTTCACGGCACTCAAATTTTCCAGTCACTGGAAATCTCTTCTTTGACCGTGTGAGGCTCGACATTCAGTGCTGGTGCCGGCTCCTCCGTTTCACTCTGCTTAAATGAAAAAAAAGGAACGCGCCTTGCTGGTGGGAATTTGCCGGAGTTCGCGGGAGAGGCTCAGGGAGCAGGAATCGCTGCAGGAGCTCACCGAGTTGGCGGAAAGCGCCGGCGCCGAAGTGACGGCTACTTTCATCCAGGAAAAGGCCCATCCGGATCCCGCCTTCCTGGTCGGCGCCGGCAAACTGGAACAAATTCGCTCCGAAGTGCTGGGAAAGCTCGCCGACCTGGTGATTTTTGACGAGGATCTTACTCCCGCTCAGCTCCGCAACCTGGAGAATCGCCTTGAGACCAAGGTGGTGGATCGCAGTGAGCTGATTTTGGACATCTTTGCCCAGCGAGCACGCAGCCGCGAGGGCAAACTGCAGGTCGAACTGGCTCAGCTGGAATATCTGTTGCCTCGCCTCACAGGGAAGGGACAGCTTTTGTCACGGCTGGGAGGCGGAATCGGCACACGAGGACCTGGAGAGACTAAGCTCGAGGTGGACCGCCGCACCATTCGCGGGCGCATTGCCCGGGTCCGAAGGGAACTAGAGCGGCTGGAAAAAAGACGTTCGCTGCAACGGCAGAAACGCAAGAGCATTCCTATTCCTGTGATCAGCCTGGCGGGCTATACCAATGCCGGCAAATCGACCCTGTTCAAACGGCTGACTCGACAGGAAACTTATGTCAGTCCGCGTATGTTTGCGACGTTGGACCCTCTGGTCCGCAAACTTCGCCTGCCCGGAGGGCACGAGGTGCTCCTCAGTGACACGGTGGGCTTCGTGCGAAAGCTCCCCCCCACCCTTGTCGCCGCCTTCCATGCCACGCTTGAGGAGACACTGGAAGCTGATTTGATTTTGCACGTGATCGACTGTTCGCATGAAAATTACGGCGAACTCAGGGCAGCGGTGTACGATGTCCTCAGGGAAATCGGATTGGTGGACACACCGGTACTGGAGGTTTACAACAAGATTGACCTGGTGCGCGAACCCTTCCCCATAGACAACCCTTGCGACGTGGTTTTCATATCCGCGTTGACCGGAGAAGGAGTGGATCGGCTGCTTCAAAAAATCGAGGAGCTGATAGGACGTCATTACCGACGGGTGAGCATGACCCTTCCCATGGAACGCGGTGATCTGCTTTCGCAATTACGCGAGCGAGCGTTAATTGAGTCCGAAGAATACCACGAAGATGGAATTTGGTTGCGGGCCCAGGTGCCTTTGCCCGACCTGGGCCGTTTTCAGGAATTCTTGAATTTCGAAGATGTTTCGATTAGCCATCGTCGGAAGGCCTAACGTCGGAAAGTCCACCCTCTTCAACCGGCTCACGGGTGCGCGCCGCGCTATTGTGGGAGATGAGCCGGGCATTACTCGTGACCGGCTTTACGGTACGGCCCAATGGAATTCCCGCCGGTTCGAGGTGATCGACACCGGAGGAATCATCCCAGACGAAAAGGAACTGATCCTCGAGCGGGTGCTGCAGCAAACGGAAATCGCCGTGGCGGAAGCGGACCTCGTGCTGTTGCTGGTCGATGCCAGGGACGGATTAACGCCTGTCGACCGCGCCTTGAACTCCCTTCTGAGGACGCGCAGCAAGGAATATTTCATTGTGGTCAACAAGGTGGACGTTCCCAGCCAGGAGCAGTACGCTCTTGAGTTCCACTCCCTGGGCACCTCCCCGCTGTTTGCAATTTCCGCGGAACACCGCCAGGGAATTGCAGAGCTGGTGGATGCCATTCTGCCGAAAGTACCGGAAACGGAACCGCAGCAGGAGCAGGAAGAGATACCGGTGGCCATTATCGGACGTCCCAACGTGGGCAAATCTTCGCTCCTGAATTGCCTGCTGGGCGAGGAGCGCGCCATTGTGACTGATGTTCCCGGCACCACCCGCGATGCAGTGGATAGTCTTCTTTCTTACCAGGGACGAATCTTTCGGTTGGTGGATACCGCCGGCATTCGGAGAAAAGGAAAGACCCGTCTCATGGCGGAAAAGCTCAGCGTGGTCATGGCCCGCAAGAACATGGAACGCGCCCAAATCGTACTGCTTGTCATCGATCCTCAGGAGGGTATGACCCACTTGGACGCCACCATCGCTGGCTATGCGCACAAAACCGGAAAATCGATCATCATTGTGGTGAACAAATGGGACTTGATCAGCCGGCAAATCCCGGAAGCCGACCATGGACGAGAAAAGTCCCGAATGGAAAAAGCGTTTCGTTCTCAGGCTCGCTTTCTTGATTTTGCTCCCGTGCTCTTTGTATCAGCCAAGACAGGAGAGCACGTCTCCCAGATTCTGCGCCGCGTCCAAGAGGCATTCCAGGCCCGGCAGTTTCGCGTCCCTACCGCCGAGTTGAACTCATTTTTTGAAAACCATCTCCAGCCTGCCTTTGCCGCGGGCGGCAGTTCTCGAAAATTTCCTGTGAAGTACGCGGCACAAGTCTCGGTTGCACCTCCTACCTTTGTTTTTTTTATGCGTGGCAAAGCCCGGCTTCACTTCTCGACGGTGCGTTTTCTCATCAACCGTCTGCGTGACCGCTTCGTTTTTTACGCGACGCCGATCCGTATCGTACAGCGGACTGCAGCGGCGTCCTCAAAGGTGTCCGCTAACTCTTGACACCCTTTCCACCTCTGCATATGATCAGATTCTCCGGGTGTCCATAAGCAAGCAAAAGGTGACATATGGTTAAAGCGGATTTAGCTCGAATTGTTTACGAAGCTCATGGCGGAATCTCCTATCGCGAAGCCAAAGACTTGGTGGAGACCATGATCGAACGGATGAAGTCGAGTCTGGTGGAGGGTGACAATGTAAAGCTCTCCGGTTTTGGCTCCTTTAACCTGGTCAGTCGTAAAGGACGAATCGGAAGAAATCCTCAGACCGGCGCTCAAATTGAGCTGAAGCCCAGCAAGTACGTGACTTTCCGAGCTTCCCGGATTGTAAAGTTTTAGTCATCTGCATGGCCAGGGCGAAGAAGCTCTTCTACAAAATCGGAGAGGTGTGCGAAATCTGTCAGATCCAGCCGCACGTGCTTCGCTACTGGGAAACTGAATTCTCCGTTCTTTCTCCCACCAAGAACAACGCCGGCCAGCGTATCTACCGCCAAAAAGATGTGGAGCTGATCCAGCAGATCAAATGCCTTCTATACGAGAAGGGATTCACCATTGCCGGCGCCAACAAACAGCTGCTGGAAAACGGCCACGCCAACGCTTCTGAACTGCCGCTCTTTAAAAAAGATCTTTTGCAAGCTTCGCGGCAGGCACGCATTCAGCAGATCCGCCGCGATCTGGAAGAGCTTCTCGAACTGCTCTCCTGACCCTCTTTTCGTTGACTTTTCATATTATTCTAATAAAATATTTAGAGGATTCTAAAACAATCCTTGGAGGGGTACTCAAATGGATCTGAAATTGAATCGGCGCAAGCTTTTGGGCGGCGCCCTGGGGGCGTTCAGCTTCGCAGGAGCCCGTTCCTGGCTGGGGAAGGCATCGGCCCCGGAGCCGGACCAGCCGGCACATCATCCTCATGCAGTCGAGGCGATGTCGAGCTACGGCGACGTCGATCTGAACTCCTTTAATCCCTCCGATTTTCTTTATCAGTTCGACTATGGCCGGGTTTCGCGCCTCCCAGGCGGGCGGGCGCTGCGCGAGTACCAGATTGTGGCGGTTGACAAAGAGATTGAGGTCGTGCCGGGCGTGTTTTTTCCGGCCTGGACTTACAACGGGCAGGTCCCGGGTCCGACGCTACGTTGCACGCAAGGGGACCTGCTGCGTGTGCATTTTGTAAATGGCGGCACCCATCCTCACACCATTCACTTCCACGGATTTCATCCCGCCAACATGGACGGCGTCTTCGAGGTGGTGAACCCAGGGCAGGAATACACCTACGAGTTCGAAGCCGAGCCGTTTGGTTTGCACCTGTACCACTGTCATACGGTCCCCTTAAAGCGTCACATTCATAAGGGGCTTTACGGGGCCTTTATCATTGACCCCCAAACTCCGCGGCCGCCGGCCCGTGAGATGGTGATGGTGATGAACGGTTTCGACACGAACTTTGATGCTGAAAACGAGATTTATGCGGTCAATACGGTGGCCTTTCACTATCACCGCTACCCGATCGAGGTGAAGCTTCAGGAGCTGGTGCGGATTTATCTGGTGAACGTGTTGGAATTTGACCTGGTTAATTCTCTTCATATTCATGGTCACTTCTTTAATGTCTATCGCACCGGCACCCGGCCTGATCCTGATGACTTTACCGACACGGTGATGATGTGCCAGGGAGAGCGCCACATCCTGGAGCTTCAGTTTAGAAATCCGGGGAGATTTATGTTTCATGCCCACCAGAGCGAGTTTGCAGAACTGGGCTGGATGGGATTTTTTGACGTGAAGGCATAAGGCTATGAAGCAATGGCTGCGAGGATTATTTCCTCTCGTGTTGCTGAGCCTGTTGCTGGGGCTGTTTTTCTGGAAAGGCCCCCTGGGGGTGTTTCGTGCGGCCTTTCCTCCTTTGGAAGAGCTCACCATTGAGCGTATTGAGTTGCCGGCCCTCAACCAGATGGTCCTTCACGTGGTCAACGGCGGAGCGGACCCGGTCACGGTGGCGCAGGTTATGGTGGATGATGCGCTTTGGGAATTCAGCATGGAGCCGTCCCAGAAAACCATCCCGCGCCTTGGGCGGGCGCGCATTCGGGTGCCTTATCCGTGGGTGGCGGGGGAAGCTCACGAGGTGATGATCCTGACTTCCACCGGGCTGACGTTTGGCAAAGAGATCCCGGTGGCTACGCAATCGCCGCAGACTAACTGGACTTATTTCACCACCTTTTCTCTCCTGGGAATTTACGCGGGTGTGATCCCGGTGTTTTTAGGCCTGCTCTGGTATCCGTTCCTGCGAGATTTATCGTCGAGCTGGCTGAACTTTTTCCTAAGCCTGACCGTGGGGCTGCTTTTCTTCCTGGCTGTAGACACTCTGGAGGAGGCGGCGGAGACGGCAGGAACTATTCCCGATGCTTTCCAAGGCATTGCGCTGATCATGCTGGGGGTCTTGGGGACGCTGTTGCTGCTTTTTTATTTGTCACGCAGCAAATCATCGCGAGCGGACAAGACTTCTGCTGAGGGACGTTTCTGGACGGCTCTGATGATTGCGGTGGGAATTGGACTCCACAACCTGGGTGAAGGTCTGGCAATCGGCTCCGCTTACTCTCTGGGGGAGATTGCACTGGGGGCTTTTCTGGTGGTGGGGTTTACGGTGCACAACTTGACGGAAGGCCTGGGGATTGTGGCGCCCATCGCGAAGGACCGGCCTTCGCTGGGCCATCTAGCAGCGCTGGGAGCCATTGCGGGAGTTCCCACGATTTTCGGTACCTGGATCGGAGGTTTTAGTTATTCGCCGATTTTAGCCGTCCTATTTCTTTCCGTGGGAGCCGGTGCCATCGTTCAGGTGATTTACGAGATTGTTCAGCTATTTGTTCGCAAAGGAGAGCGTCATCTGGTGAGCGCGCACAACCTCTCCGGATTCCTCCTGGGTATGGCCATCATGTACGCCACCGGGCTCCTGGTTGTGGCCTGAAAAGCCCGGACCGTGTGCTCATCTCCAGTTTTTCGCGCGCTGCTCCTCTTTTCTGTCGCCGCTTTTAGCCCTGATATATAATCAAGGGCCTTCGGTCGGGACGTGGCGCAGCCTGGTAGCGCACCTGAATGGGGTTCAGGGGGTCGGGAGTTCGAATCTCCCCGTCCCGACCAATTGGCCTCGGAAAGACGGCTTTTTCGGGTCCTGCCAGCGCCTTTCCTCTTTGGATTGACGAACACCCAGGAAGAGTCAATCACCCGGACAAGAGAGTTCAGCCAGCAGATTACGTAGTCTGTGAGCGGCAGGTACCTCGGCCTTCCGTTCTTGGTGTTTTCGACGGTGAGTTTGCGGTTCTTTAAGTCCACATCGGACCACTGGAGCTTAAGCGCTTCCGACTTTCGGAGTGCCGTCTCCCCCAGAACAGCCACATAAGCTCTCATTACCTGATCTTCGGCCGCTACGAATTCCACCAGGCTCCGAAACTCTTCCACGGTCATGATGCGCAGCGCTCGCCTTAGCGGCTTAGTAATTGGTGCTTGCATTACGCCTGCAGTTCCCTTCAATGCTCCTCCACGAGCGGCTTGGGCAAATGCTTGCCCAGCTTGCGCTCGGCCTTATAGAGATCTACCGCCTCTTGTGCATTCAGCCAAAACCGAGACGTTGTTCTGAAAGCGCTACCCAGCTTTACCGCCATCTCGGGAGTAACTGACGTCCTGCCATTGACCATCCTGTTGATGTAGTCTGTGATACGAACCAAACTATTGGTTATCTGGCGCATTATTGGTATTTACAAAATACGAAGACTAAGTTTAACTTTGTGCGTAACTTTTTATGGGGAGGGAAGCGGCCTAACTAAACTAAACTAACTAAACCGGTAGTGCCCTCACGAATTTCAACTAAAAATGATATTGATTCCTGCATCGGGCTGAGAGTGAATATCCGCAATCACATATTGAGGTCAGGTCACTGTTCCATTGCTCCTCTTTGCTCCGCCATTGAGAAAAAGATCCACCCCACGAAGCAAACGGAACCACTGAGTCCTTTTAACTTCAAAAAATCAACAGCACCTTTACAGGCACAGCGCGAAGCCCACATCAGCTTAGGGGCCATGGGTGAAGCCAGTACCATACCGACAGGGTCATTGCTGGAGGAAGTCTGCCTGGTGGCATGCGTCCTGTCGCTGTTTGTTTTGACACGCCTTCTCTGGCCTCATTTCAAGTTTGAATACCCTCCGCTCCATTCGGCGATGGAAGGAGTGGGCGGATTCATGGCCATGGTTATTGCCGCTATCCTGATTCATGTAGATAGAGAGGCGGGCACGGGAGGTCTTCCTTGGATAGCTTTGGGGCTTCTGAGTATGGGCTTGCTGGACGCTTTTCACGCGATGGCCTCGCCGGGAAATGGATTTGTTTTGCTGCACAGTGCGGCCGGGCTAGTGGGCAGCTTTCTAGCGGCTCTAATCTGGCTGCCGCAATCGGCACGATTTACCTATCTCACCAGAAACTGGATTCTGAAGGGACTCATCGCAGGTTCCATAGGGTTTGGTCTGTGGGCGCTCTTATTTCGAGAGACGCTCCCGGCGATGGTGCAACACGGTACGTTTACGAGCGCGGCTATTACGATCAACGTGACCAGCGGTGTGTTGTTTTTCGCTGCTGCAGCACGTTTGCTACTTGAATTCCAGAATTGCTCCAAACAAGGGCATTGTGTTTTTGTGGGTATGGCCACCTTGTTCGGATTTGCCCATCTGATGTTTCCGTTCTCCGCTTTGTGGGACGCCACATGGTGGTTATGGCACCTGCTGAGACTCACCGCTTACATCTGGGTTCTGCAATGGGTGGTTCGGGGGTACCAAAGAACGTTTTCTAATCTCAAAGCCGCGCTTGTGGAACGTAACCATGCCGAAGCCGTCAAGCACGAAGCGGAACGGCTTTATCGCACACTTTTTGAGCAATCGCCTGACGGGGTCTTGCTCATTGATCCAGAGACCGCACTGCCAATAATGTTCAATGCGACCGCCCACAGGCACTTAACGAGCATTACATAACCTAGTGACAAATGCGCTGGAGTCGGTTATACTTGCGGGCATGGGACATCCAGCTGGAGTCAAGTTTGATCGAGTCAAATTGGAGCGGCGGCGTCTGAA